>CBQZLL010000265.1:0-4125 GCA_967749945.1 uncultured Frankiaceae bacterium | reverse complement strand
CGGTGGCGGGCCTGGCGGCGGTGCGGGTGCGGGGGAGCGCGTTGCCGACCGCGTTGACCGACCTGCTGCGTCCTGCTCGCGCGCCGCGGCGAACGTTGGGGGAGCCGACGAACCCGCCGTGCGACGCGTGCGACGGACCGACGGTGCTGCGGCGCGGCGGCGGGCTCGCGGCGTATGTCTGCGCGGACGGGCGACGTTGCCCGGGCTTGGTCGAGGTGCCGGAGGGCGAGCGCGGGGAGCGCCCGGAGGGCGCGGTCGGCTCGTGCCGCCAGCCCGGCTGCAGCGGCTGGCTCGTCGTCCGCAAGGGCCGCTTTGGCGAGTTCACGTCGTGTACGCGCTACCCGGCGTGTACCGGTCGCTAGAGGGGCGCGCGCGGCTCCGCCGCGCCGCGCAAACTTCGTGATCTTGGCGATGTTCTGCACGCATATGGTGCAAACCATCGCCAAGATCACGAAGTTGGGGGTTCCGCGGGTGCGACGTCGTCACCGGTCAGGGCGCGGAGCTCGCCCTTGGTCGGGCGGCGGTCGGCGGTGAGGCGCAACGCCTGCGTCTGCACCGCCTGCTCGAACAGCGTGCGTACGGCGCGGCCGTTGCCGAACGACGGACCGCGCTGGCTCCCCGCGAGCAGCGCGCGTACCCGCGCCTTGGCCGACGCCGTCGCGGTGTATCCCGTGCCCCGGCAGAGCCCGGTGAAGATGAGCAGCAGCTCCTCGTCGGTGTAGTCGGGGAAGTCGACGGTGCGCGGCATCCGCGAGCGCAGCCCGGGGTTCGCCGTGATGAACGTGTCCATCTCCACCGGGTAGCCCGCCGCGATGACGACGGTGTCGTCGCGGTGGTCCTCCATGAGCTTCACCAGCGTGTCGATGGCCTCCTGGCCGAAGCCGCTCGCGGTGCCCGCGTCGCGGGCGAGGGTGTACGCCTCGTCGATGAACAGGATCCCGCCGCGCGCCTTCGCGAAGACGTCGCTCGTCTTGATCGCGGTCTGCCCGACGTACTCCGCGACGAGCCCCGCGCGGTCGGTCTCGATGACGTGCCCTTCCGGTACGACGCCGAGCGCTGCGTAGATCCGTCCGATCAGCCGCGCGACGGTCGTCTTGCCGGTGCCGGGGTTGCCGCGGAACACCAGGTGGTGGCTCATCACCGCGACGGGCAGCCCGGCCGCACGGCGCAGCTTCTGCACGCGGACCAGCGCGGTGAGCTCCTTGACCTGCTTCTTGACGACGGCGAGGCCGACGAGCGCGTCGAGCTCCCTCAACGCCTTCCGCAACGCGACCTCGCCCGACCGCGACGTGGTCGGGTCGGTGGCCTTCGGCGCGCCCTTGGCGAGCGGGACGCCGTCGGCGCCCACCTCGACCCACTGCCCGGCCGCCGAGACGGTCCAGCGGCGTCCGCGCTCGTCCACACCGACCATGGGCGCGAGCCGCGCGGTGACCTCGGCCGCGGTGACCTGGCCACGTTCGAGCCGGGCGTGCAGGGTCTCCCAGGTGCCCGCGACCTCGTAGAGCGTGTGGAGGGTCGGCGCGGTCACGCGGCAAGTATGGTTCGTCTCGTGCCGCAGTCGAGCAACCGGGTGCCCGTGATCGTGTCCGTCGTGGTCGGCATCGTGCTCGTGGCGGTGGTCCGGTCGCAGCTCGGCGGTGGCGACGGCAAGCCCAAGTCGGTGAGCCCGGACACCCGGACCGACTGCACGTCGTTCACGGTCGCCGCGTCGTCGGAGAAGGCCGCGCTGCTCAAGGAGATCGGCACCGAGTACAACGCCGCCGACCATTCCGCGGGCGGGCACTGCGTCCACGTCGACGTCGTCTCGAAGTCGTCGGGCGGCGCGGCCGAGGCGCTCGCGCGCGGCTGGGACGAGGACGTCGACGGCCCGCGCCCGGACGTGTGGTCGCCGGCCTCGGCGTCGTGGGCGGTCCTCCTGCGCCAGCGCACCGCGGCCAAGGACAAGCCCGACCTGGTCCCGGGTGACAAGCCGTCCGACCTGCCGAGCGTCGCGCAGACGCCGTTGGTGCTCGCCATGCCGAGGCCGATGGCCGAGGCCCTGGGCTGGCCGAAGAAGGAGCTCGGCTTCGGCGACCTGCTCGCGCTCTCCCGCGAGCCGTCCGGGTGGGGGAAGTTCGGTCACCCGGAGTGGGGCGCGTTCCGGCTCGGCAAGACCAACCCGAACTTCTCGACGTCCGGTCTCAACGCCACCATCGGGTCGTACTTCGCGGCGACCGGCGTGTCGAGCGACCTCACCGCGGCGAACGTCAGCGACCCGAAGACGGTCGCGTACGTCAAGGGCGTCGAGGCGGCGGTCGTCCACTACGGCGACACGACGCTGACGTTCCTCGGCAACCTCCAGGACGCCGACGACCGCGGACTCGGCCTGTCGTACATCTCCGCGGTCACCGTGGAGGAGAAGAGCGTCTGGGACTACAACCAGGGCAACCCGAGCGGCGACCCGGCGACGCTCGGCAAGCACCGCAAACCGTCGGTGCCGCTGGTCGCGGTGTACCCGAAGGAAGGCACCCTCTTCTCCGACAACCCGTACGTCGTCCTCGAGGCGTCGTGGGTCGACGACGCGAAGCGCGCGGCGGCCGACGACTTCCTCAAGTACGTCCAGACGGACAAGCAGCAGTCGCGGTTCAAGGCGGCGGCGTTCCGCGACTACAAGGGGCAGTCGGGCAGCGCCATCACGCAGGCCAACGGCATGCTGCCCAGCCAGCCGAAGCTCCGGCTCAGCCCGCCCGCGCCGACCGTCCTCGACCTGGTGCAGAAGTCGTGGGACTCGTTGCGGAAGCGGGCCAGGGTCCTCGAAGTGATCGACGTCTCCGGGTCGATGGGCGAGTCGGTGTCGAAGTCGGGCATGAGCAAGCTCGCGCTCGCCAAGGAGGCGGCAATCCGCGCGCTCGCGCAGTACGCGCCGGACGACGAGGTCGGTCTCTGGGTGTTCTCCTCGAACGTCAACGGCCGCCCGACGCCCTGGCTCGAGCTCGTGCCGATCGCGCCGGTGCGCGACAACGTCGCGACGTTGCGGAGCAAGATCGGCAGCCTGACGCCGAACGGCGGCACCGCCCTCTACGCGACCGCGCGCGCGTCGGTGAAGTTCGTCCGCGAGTCGTACAAGGCCGACCGGATCAACGCGGTCGTCCTCCTCACCGACGGCAAGAACGAGTACCCCAACGACACCGACCTCAGCGGCCTGCTCAAATCGCTCGCGTCCGAGGACGAGTCGGTCGCGGTCCGGATGTTCACCATCGGGTACGGCGACGACGCGGACCTGGCGACGCTGCGCAGCATCGCGCAGGCGTCGCGCGGCGCGGCGTACGACGCCTCCGACCCCGCGTCCATCGACAAGGTCTTCACGAACGTGATCTCGAACTTCTGATCCCGATGACCGTCAGGGACGAGATCCGCGACCCGTGGTCGTACGTGATCGCCGGCCTGGCGGGCGGGCTCGCGTTCGCCTTCGCGCCGGTCACCGCGGCGGTGGCGGTGCCGATCGCCGCGGGCGTCGGCGCGGCGGTGCTCGGCGTGAAGGTCTTCAGCGGCGCGTTCGTCCGCCCCCCGCGGTACAGGGAACGCCGGTTGCCGATCCTCGGCAGGACGGCCGAGGCCGAGTGGGTCGAGCGGGCGGAGCGGGCCCGGCGCGAGTTCGCCGACATCTGCCGGTCCGCGCCCGACGGGCCGATCGCCGAACGGGTTCGGACGTTCGGCGACGAGACCGACGCGTCGACCGCATCGCTGGAACGCCTCGCCGGCCAGGCGTCGGCGATCCGGACCGCGCTCGCGCGGATCGACCCACGCCGCCTCGTCGCGGAACGCGACCGGCTCACCGCGGCGCAGCAGGCGACCACCGACCCGCGGGTGCGGGCCGAGCGGGACCGCGCGCTCGGGTCGGTGCAGAGCCAGGTCGACGCGTACCAGCGGCTGACGGCGGCGCTGACGGCGCTGCTCGCCCGCCTGGAGTCGGGGACGATCGGCCTGGAAGGTCTCGTCGCGCGGCTGGCCGAGGTCGTCGCGCTCGCCGAGACGTCGGGTACGGCGGCCGACGGCCTGTCCGAGGTCGAGTCGCTCGCCACCGAGCTGGACGGCCTGCGGGCCGGCCTGGTCGAGGCCGAGGACGTCTCGAACCGCGCGATCGAG
>CBQZLL010000264.1:0-4158 GCA_967749945.1 uncultured Frankiaceae bacterium | reverse complement strand
CGCGAGTCGTGCAAGCAGGCGCTGGTGCGGGTCACCGAATACGCCCTGCAGCGGCTCACTCAGTCCCTCACAGCGAATGCGAACTGACATGTCGAACTCCACGCGTCCCCGCCGGCAGCACGCTCGTCGCGAGCACCCCGACCCGCGCCGACCACGGCCGCCGCAGCGCCGCCCCGAACGCGCGCAGGTCGACCCGGCGCGCCAGCGTCTCGTCCGGCGGCGCGGGCAACGCGCGGTCCGCGGCGACGCCGTCCGCACAGCGCAGCGACGCGCCGACGATCGACCCGGCCGACGTGCCCACGACGATCGCCGCCGAGCGCGGGTCGAACCCCGAGACATCGGTGAGCGCGGCCAGCACCCCTCGGTGGAACGCCTCGCCGGTGACCCCGCCGGCCCCGAGCACCAGCCCGATCCGCGTCATGCCGGTCACTCTGCCCGGGCCGAGGCACCCGCGAACGTCCTGCGGTACGCGCTGGGTGACGTCCCCCGGGCTCGCGCGAAGTGCTCCCGCAGCGTTGCCGCCGACCCGAACCCGGACCGCCGCGCGACCTCCTCGACGCCGTGACCCGCTTCGAGCAGCCGCTGCGCGAGCAGCGTGCGCTGGTGCAACAGCCAGGCGTACGGCGTCGTGCCCGTCGCCGACCGGAACCGCCGGGCGAACGTCCGCGGCGACATCAGGGCGTGCGCGGCCAGCGCCTCGACCGACAGCGGCTGGTCCAGGTGCTCGACCGCCCAGGCCAGAGCGTCGCCGAGATCGTCGCGATGCGGTGCGGGGACGGGGGCCTCGACGTACTGCGCCTGGCCGCCCTCCCGGTGCGGCGGGACGACCATCCGGCGGGCGACGGCGTTCGCGACGGCGGGCCCGTGCTCCTCGCGGACGAGGTGCAGGCAGAGGTCGATGCCCGCCGCTGTCCCGGCGCTGGTGAGGACTGGCCCGGCGTCGACGTAGAGGACGTTCGGATCGACGTCGATCGCGGGGTAGCGCGCGGCGAGGGCGGCGGCGTACCGCCAGTGCGTCGTGGCCCGGCGCCCGTCGAGCAGGCCGGCCGCGGCGAGGACGAACGCGCCCGAGCAGACGCTCATGACCCGCCCGCCCCGGTCGACGACGGCCCGCAGCGCGTCGAGCAACGCAGGTGGCGGTTGCTCGTCGAGTGACCGCCAGTGCGGCACCGCGACGAGGTCCGCGGTGGCGAGCCGGTCGAGCCCGTACGCCGGCTCGACGAGGAAGCCGCCGCTGCTCCGCAACGGGCCCGGCTCCGCCGCGCAGACCGCGAAGTCGTACGACGGCAGCCCCGCGTCCGAGCGGTCCAGCCCGAACACCTCGCAGACCACCCCGAGCTCGAACACGCTGACGCCGTCGCAGATGGCCACCGCCACGTTCTTCAGCATGGTCAGAGAGTATGGCAGAAAACCCGCGCCCATGGGCATCTCTGCCACTCGTCGGCACCGGCGAGCGCGCGCACGATGACTCTTATGGAACTCGTGCTGCTCATCGCCTGGCTGGTCGCCGTCGCGGTGCTCGCACCGCACGTCGGCGTGGACTCGAGAGACGGTTGCGACTGGACGGCCTGCGGGTGACCCCCGCGGAGCGGGCCACGCTCGTGGCCCGGTACCGCGCGGGGTATGCCGCCGTCGAGGCGGCGCTCGCCGCCGCGGGCCCGGACCGGCTCGACGAGGCCAAGGACGGCGGCTGGACTGCCCGTCAGGTCGTCCACCACCTCGCCGACAGCGAGATGACCTCGGCGATCCGCTTGCGCCGCCTTCTCGTCGAGGACCAGCCGGTCGTCGTGGGCTACGACGAAGGGGCGTTCGCCGCGCGGCTGCACTACACCGACCGGCCGGTCGACGCGTCGCTCCGCGCCGTCGAGGCCGCGCGCGCGACGAGCGCGGACCTGCTCGACCGGCTCACCGACGCCGACTGGACGCGCACCGGCACGCACACGGAGACCGGCGCGTACGGCGTTGAGGAGTGGCTGCGGACCTACGCGGCGCACGCGCACGACCACGCCGAGCAGATCCGGCGGGCGGCGGGGGCGTAAGAGCTACATCGTGAAGCGTGGGGGCGGCGGGCTGAGCGACGCGCGCGGGCAGTCCACCAGCGACAGGGCGCCGAAGCCGAGTGCCTCGTCGCACAGGGACTCGACCGTCCACCCCGTGTCGGTGCCGAGCCGGGTCAGCGTCGCCCGATATATGGTGATCTCGTACCGGGTGGGCGTCCCGTACGCCACCTGCAACGTCCCCAGCAGCCGCGCCTCCATCGGCGTCGAGTCGCCGGGGTCGCGCGGCCGGTCGTACCGGTGCCAGGTCGTCGGCGTGGCCTCCCACAGCCCTCCTGCGTCGACGTACCGGAGGGCGAGCTCGACGAGGACGAGCCGGGCCGCCTCCTCGGGCAGCACCGCCGCGGGCCGGATGACCTCGTCGACGACGCCGTCGTCGTACAGCTCGGTCATCAGTCGCTCGAACTCGTTCACGGTGGAGTCATCGGCGCCGCCGGCCCCTTCCTTCAGCGTGCGGGCCCGCGAACCGGCTGCGGGCCGTCCGGCAGGAGTTGTCTCGGCGCCTGTCGAAGGAGGTCAGATACCGCGCCCTACCCCTTGACGCACTGAGGACTCCTCTGATGCAGATCGCTCTCCGCCGCTTCGGGCTCACCGCCATTGCCGCGATCCCCGTCGCCGCCGCGCTCGTGGCGTTGCCCGGCGCGGTCGGTGCCGGCCGCTTCCCCTCGACCGGTACCGCGGGCGTGACGTGGTCGGCGAGCACGCCGACCGACCCGCAGCGCGATGTCGGCGAGCCCGAGGTACACATCGACCAGGCCGGCAACATCTACACCTGCGGCCCGTCGGGCTTCAGCAACGTCGCCGACTACGCGCAGGTCTCGACCGACGGCGGCGACCAGTTCCACCTCCTCGGTGCGCCGCCGCGGGGCCAGATCTCGGGCGGCGAGGGCGGCGGCGACTGCGGTCTGTCGAGCGCGCCGTACAAGAACGCGCAGGGCCACTACAACTTCGCGTACACCGGTCTCGGGCCGCTCACGAACTTCAGCACCGCGGTGTCGCCCGACACCGGTCACACCTTCACCGCCAGCCCGATCAGCGAGTCGCCCCCCGGCGTCGACCGCCAGTGGGTCGTGTTCACCGACGCGACGACGGCGCTGTTCAACTACAACCACCTGACCCAGGGCTACACCGTCCAGAAGTCGACGGACGGCGGCCTCACCTACGGTCTCGCGAAGGACACCGGCGACAGCGGCGGCCGGATCGGCCCGATGCGCGCGATCCTCGCCAAGAGCAAGAAGGCCTCGGACGCGATCGTCTACTTCCCGTCGTTCAACGGCACGACGATCCGCCTCGACGTCTCGCTCGACGGCGGTGACACGTGGACCTACTGCGACGTCATCGACGCCGAGCTGAGCCCGAGCGCCGGGTTCGTCCTCGCCGACCACGACACCGCGGGCAACATCTACATCGCGTACTCGGAGAAGGGCGGCGACCACGACACGTACATGACGGTCGTCCGCAACAAGGCCCTCAAGAACTGCACCAAGGGCGAGGAGATCGGCAACGGCCGGCAGTTCCGCGTCAACCGCGACAAGGTCGACACGACCGTCATGCCGTGGATCGTCGCGGGCGCGCCGGGCCGCGTCGCCGTCGCGTACTTCGGGACCGCCACCAATGGCGACCCGGACAGTGGAGATCTCAAGGCGAGCTGGTACCCGTACGTCGCGATGTCGCTCAACGCGCTCGACAAGACCCCCAAGTGGTCGCAGAGCAAGTCGACGAGCCACCCGTTCCACTACGGCTCGATCTGCCTCAACGGCCTGGGCTGCGACGTCAACCCGACTGGCAAGAAGGGGGACCGGTCGCTGGCCGACTACTTCGCCATGGACCTCAGCCCGACGACCGGCCGGCTGATCGTCGTGTACGGCTCGTCGGCGAAGAAGCCGACCGACGAGGCGGGCCACGTCTCGACCGCGACGATCGTGACGCAGGAGACCGGCCCGAGCCTGCTCGGCGGCAAGCTCAAGGCTCGCCGCGCTCGCGTCCGTAACTTCACGATGGACAAGACTGGCGACGCGCTGGCGCCCTACTCGAACCTCTACGTCACGCCGACCCCGGCCGTGCAGCCGGCTCTCGACGTCGAGCGGGTCGACGTGAGCCC
>CBQZLL010000263.1:0-4166 GCA_967749945.1 uncultured Frankiaceae bacterium | reverse complement strand
GGTTGTGCACCATATGCGTGCAGAACATCGCCAAGATCACCAGATGTGGGCTGGCCAAGCACGCCGCGACGAGCGTTTCGCCAAGCCCTACGAGGCGAACACCGCGAGATATGCGAGCCGCCCGTCGTCGCGGACCTCGGCGAGCGCGAGCAACGCGCCCGCCTCGTCGTACACGACGAACGGCGCGGCCGGCGTATCCGCCACCGGCACCCGGATGCCCGTCGCGACCTGTCGCGCGGTCTCCGCGTCCACCGTCAGTACCGGGAACGCCGCCCGCGCCGCGTCGGCGATCGGCAGCAAGTGCGCGGCCACGCCGTCGCGCTCCAGGTCGTCAAGCGTCGCCGCGGGCAGCGTGTACGGCCCGGATGCGCTGCGCCGCAACGCGGTGAGGTGCGCGCCGACTCCGAGTGCCGCGCCGAGGTCGCGGGCGAGCGCGCGGACGTACGTGCCCGCCGAGCAGCGCACCGCGACGTCGACGTCGGCGCCGCGGACGGCGAGCACGTCGAACTCGTGCACGGTCACCCGGCGCGCCGCCAGGACGACATCCTCGCCGCGGCGGGCCCGGGCGTACGACCGCACGCCACCGACGCTGATCGCGCTGACCGCGGGCGGCACCTGGTCCTGGTCGCCGACGAGCGCCGCCGCGGCCGCGCGGACCGCTGCCTCGGTGACGCCGGACACGTCGTACGTCGCGACGACCTCCCCCTCGGCGTCGTGCGAGGTCGTGTCCGCACCGAGCCGGATCGTCGCGTCGTAGCGCTTGTCGTGGGTCGTGAGATGACCGAGCAGCCGGGTCGCCTTGCCCAGGCCGAGGACGAGGACGCCGGTCGCCATCGGGTCGAGGGTCCCGGCGTGGCCGACCCGCTTGGTGCCGGCGAGCCGGCGGACCCGCGCGACGACGTCGTGGCTCGTCCACCCGGCCGGCTTGTCGACGACGAGCAGGCCGCTCACGCGGGCAACGCCGCGCGGAGCCGGTCCATCGTCGTCGCGAGGTCGGTGTCGCTCGTGTAGCCGGCGGCGTAGCGGTGCCCGCCGCCGCCGAGGCCGACGCAGATCGCGCCGACGTCGACGCCGCCCTTGGAGCGCATCGACACGGCGTACGACGCGGTCGGCGTCTCCTTGCAGATCACCGCGACGTCCGCTTCGACGGTCGTCCGCAGCACGTCGATGGCGCCCTCGATGTCCTCCATGGCGACGCCGTACACCGCGAAGTCGGCCTGCGTCGACCAGGACCAGACGAGGCCGCGCTCGGGCTCGAGGGTGGCGCGTTCGAGCAGCACGCCGAGCAGCTTCACGTAGCCGAACCGGTTGGTGTCCCAGACCTCGCGGGCGATCGCCGCGTGGTCGATCCCGGTCTCGATCAGCCGCGCGGCGACGTGATGGACCGCGGGCGTCGTCGCCTGGTACTTGAACGACCCGGTGTCCGTCGTGAGCCCCGTGTACAGGCAGGTGGCGATGTCGGCGGTGAGCGGCACGCCAAGGCGGCGCAGCAGCTCGTCGACGAGCAGCGCGCTCGCCGCCGCGTCGGGGTCGAGCAGATCGATGGTGCCGTAGCGGGTGTTCGAGGCGTGGTGGTCGACGACGACGACGGCCCCCGCGCGCGCCGCGACCGGCGCGAGCGAGCCGAGCCGGTCAACCGACCCGGTGTCGAACGTCACGAGCACCGCCGGCGACTCGGGGAACGCCTCCGGCGGCACGAGCAGGTCGAGGCCCGGCAGGAACGCGTACTGGGCCGGCGCCGCGAACGGCTCGCTCCCCCACGACGCGACGACCTTGGTGCCGAGCGAACGGAGGCCGAGACCGAGCGCGAGCATCGACCCGAGCGCGTCACCGTCGGGGCCGAGGTGACACGCGAGCGCGACGTCGTCCGCGCTCTGCAAGAGAGCGACCGCCTCGTCCCAGACCGGGTCCGCCGGGGCGCGGACTGCGCTCACGCGTCGTCGTCCTCAGGGGGCTTGCGGTACGGGTCGGCGTCGCCCGCGGGCGTCGCCGTGGCGGCGACGGCGGCCACTCGCGCGTCGGCTTCGCGGGCCTGGCGGACCAGCTCCTCGATGTGGTCGGCGGTCTCCGGGACGTGGTCCGCGACGAACGCGAGCGTCGGTGTGAACCGCAGCCGGCACTGCTTGCCGACCTCCGCGCGCAGCACGCCCTTCGCGGACTCGAGGGCGACCGTCGTCTCGGCGAGCGCCGTGTCGTCGCCGAGGACGGTGTAGAACACCGTCGCCTCCCGCAGGTCGGGCGTGACCCGCGCGTCGGTGAACGTCACGAAGCCGAGCCGGGGGTCCTTCACGCCGCGTTCGACCGTTTCCGCGACCACCGTCTTGATCCGGTCGGCGAGGCGCCGGGCCCTGGCCACGTCGGTCATCTGTCGTCCTCCAAAGAGTGGAACGTCGTGTGCGCCGAGACGACCTCGACCTCGGGGTAGCCGAGGACGAGGCGTTCGGCCGCGTCGAGGACCTCGACGCAGTGCGCGCGGTCCGCGGCGACCACCGCGACACCGACGAGCGCCCGGCGGTGCAGGTCGAGGTGGCCCGCCTCGGCGGCAGACACCTCGAACCGCCGCCGCAGCTCGGCCACGATCGGCCGCACGACGGAGCGCTTCTCCTTGAGGGAGTGCACGTCCCCCAGGAGGAGGTCGAGAGCCAGACTCCCGGTGAACATCCACCCTCCCAACCGCACGACCCCCACCCTCCAGAGCCAACCCCCGGGACGCGTCCACGACGTGCCTGGCAAGGCCGCAGGGAGCGACGTGGCCTGGGGGCCACGAGCGACCGAGAACGCAGCCAGGCGCGACGTGGGCGTGGCCTAGGCCCGGGGCTTCTCCCGCATCTCAAAGGTCTCGATGACATCGTCGACCTTGATGTCGTTGTACGACCCAAGCCCGATACCGCACTCATAGCCCTCGGCGACGTCGCGAGCGTCGTCCTTGAACCGCCGCAACGAGTCGATCGTCAAGTTGTCGGCGACGACGACGCCGTCGCGGACGAGCCGCGCCTTGGAGTTGCGGACGATCGTGCCTGAGCGGACGAGCGAGCCGGCGACGTTGCCGATCTTCGGGACCTTGAAGACCTCGCGTACCTCGGCGGTGCCAAGCTGCACCTCCTCGTCCTCCGGCTTGAGCATGCCCTTGAGGGCCGCCTCGATGTCGTCGATGGCCTGGTAGATGACCGAGTAGTAGCGGACGTCGATCCGCTCGCGCTCGGCCAGCTCGCGGGCCTTGCCCTCGGGCCGGACGTTGAAGCCGAGGATGACGGCGTCGGACGCCTTGGCGAGCGTCACGTCGTTCTCGGTGATGGCGCCGACGCCGCGGTGGATGATCCGCAGGCCGACCTCGGTGCCGACGTCGATCTTGAGCAACGAGTCTTCGACGGCCTCGACCGAGCCCGACACGTCGCCCTTGAGGATGAGGTTGAGCGTGTCGACCTTGCCGGCTTCGATCCGCTCGAACAGGTCCTCGAGCGACGGGCGCCCGCGCTGCTGGGCGAGCTCGGCGTTGCGCTCGCGGGCCTGGCGGCGTTCGGCGATCTGCCGGGCCACCCGGTCCTCGGGCACCACGAGGAAGTTGTCGCCGGCGCCGGGTACGGACGTGAAGCCGAGCACCTGGACGGGGCGCGACGGGCCGGCCTCGTCGACCGGGTCGCCGTGCTCGTCGAGCATGGCGCGGACCCGACCGAACGCGTCGCCCGCGACGATCGAGTCGCCGACGCGGAGCGTGCCGCGCTGGACGAGCACGGTGGCCACTGGCCCTCGACCCTTGTCGAGGTGCGCTTCGATCGCGACGCCCTGCGCGTCGACGTCGGCCGCGGCCGAGAGGTCGAGCGCCGCGTCGGCGGTGAGGAGCACCGCGTCGAGCAGCGCGTCGATGCCGGTGAGCGCCTTGGCCGAGACGTCGACGAACAGCGTCTGGCCGCCGTACTCCTCGGCGACGAGGTTGTACTCGGTGAGCTGCTGGCGAACCTTGTCGGGGTTCGCGCCTTCCTTGTCGACCTTGTTCACGGCGACGACGATCGGAACGTCCGCGGCCTGCGCGTGGTTGAGTGCCTCGATAGTCTGCGGCTTCACGCCGTCGTCGGCGGCGACGACGAGGATCGCGATGTCGGTGACCTTCGCGCCACGGGCACGCATGGCGGTGAACGCCTCGTGGCCCGGGGTGTCGATGAAGGTGA
>CBQZLL010000262.1:0-4187 GCA_967749945.1 uncultured Frankiaceae bacterium | reverse complement strand
GCAACGACCGGCTCGTCGCGCTGTCCAGCAAGCTGAGCACGGCCGCGGGGACGGCGATGGCAACGTCGGCGATCGTCGTGCCGCCCGTCGTGACCGACAAGATCAACCCCAACTTCTGGCCGAACTTCCCTTGGTCGAAGATCAAGCCGTCCTACGACGTGTGGATCCCGATGTCGTACTACACCAACCGCACGAAGCAGCCGGAGTGGCGGGACGCGTACAAGTACTCGTCGGAGAACGTGAAGCTGCTCCGCAAGGATCTCGGCGACGGGAAAGCGGTCGTCCACGTCGCGGGCGGCGTCGGCACCGACAGCACGGCAAAGGACTACGACGGTCTGGTCCGCGCCGCGAAGGACACGGTCTGTGTCGGTGCGTCGAGCTACGACTTCGCCGTGACTGCCGGCAGCGCGTGGGCGACGTTGCGCAAGAGCCCGGCCTGACGACGGGGCTCAGTCCAGCGCGAGCTCGGGTTCCATCGCCTCGGCGCGCGTGTCGTAGACGTGCATCTCGCGGTCGAGGTGGGACAGCACGAGCGCGGGACGGATCGCCGAGCCGGGCGGGCACGCGACGCGGAGGTCGCGGTGGTTCTCGTGCGCCATGTCGCACCCTCGGCGCAGCGCGCGGACGCCGCCCGCGAGCAAGGTGCCGCCCTCGGTGAGGTCGACGACGACGTCGTACCCGTCGTCGGAGACGAGCGCCGCGATGGCGCCGCTCACAACGGGCGCATTGGTCGAGTCGAGGTCGCCGCGAACGATGAGCAGTGCGACCCGGCGGTCACGGTCGAGGTCGATGTCGACACCCACGATGGACCTCCGGGACGTACGGCGAGGGGACTAGTACGTCGTGGTCATCGGCCTAGTACACAGTGAACTGAACGGATCAGCCGAGAATCACCCAATCGGACTAGAGCGTGTCGGGTTCGCCCAGCAGCCGGCCGCGGCCCAAGGACGCGCCGAGCGTCGTCGCGTCGGCGCGTCGCTGCTCGGTGTCCACGCCGAGAGCGAGGACGTCGATGCCGCGGCGGTCCGCGTAGTCGAGCATCGCCCGGACGCCGTCGGCGAGCGCCGAAGGCCGCCGCCCAGGCTTGTCGAGGTCGAGCTTGACGACGTCCGGCGCGACCTGGTCGAGCAGCCCGACGGCGCCAGGGACGTCGGCCACGTCGTCTGCGACCACCCGCCACCCCCACCCGCGAAACTCCTCGATCCCCGGCCGCAACGTCACCGGGTCGGCGAACGCGTGTGCGGGCACTTCAGCAGCGACCCGGACGTTCTGGCGGCCACGGCTCCACGACGTCGCAAGCCTTGGGGGACAAGGGCTCCGGTACGTCTCCGGCTCCGGCGTGATCCACAGTTCGACGTCGACGCCCCGGTCGAGCAGGACGTCGAACGCGAGGCAGCGGAACGCCCAGTCGAGTCGTTCCACGAGGCCGAGTCCCTGGGCGGACTCGAGCAGCGCGAGCGTGCTGTTCAGCTCGGTGCCGGCCTGGCCACGGCCGGTCGCCTTGTAGCCGACGAGCATGTCGTCGGCGAGGGTCCGGACGGGCTGGAAGTCGGGGCCGAGCTCATCCGGACGGTCGATGAGCCGCTCGATGACGGCGCGGTCGTTGCGGAGCTTCTCCACGGAGTCGAGCAGGGACATGGAGGGTGACTCGGCAGGATGCCGCCCTACCCTGAGGACAGCTCCGCCATGCGCCGCCCGATCGCCGGCACGAACTTGAAGCCATGTCCCGAGCACGGCGAGCACAGGACGACCGGACCGCGGCGGCGCAGGACGAACGTCTCGTCCGGCGTCGACGTGTAGAGGCACGCGTCGACCCGGGTCGCGACCGGCTCGACGCCCGGGATCCACGCGGCGGCGTACGCCTCGATCCGCGCGACCGCGGCGTCGTCGACGGGCAGCGGCGCGTCGGGGTCGATCTCCCGCCCGCTGCCGTGCTCGCCTGCTTTCACGCCGTCGCCGGGCGCGCCGAGCCCGTAGAACGGGTAGCCCTCCGTGACCCGGTGGATGAACGACGGCCACTCCGCGCCGGCGTCGCGCGCGGCGAAGTAGACCGGTTGCTCCTGCGTGACGCGCAACGGCGGCAGGTCGTCCGGCGCGGGCATCGACCCGAGGAGGCCCGGCAGCCAGGCGCCCGCGGCGAGCACGACGACGCGCGCCTCGACCGCGTCGCGGTCGGTCTCGACGACGACACCGTCCGGCGCCGAGTGCGCGCCGAGGGCGCGGGTCGCGAACCGCACGTCCGCGCCGTGCCGCGCGGCTTCGGCATGCAACGTCGTGACGACCGCGTCTGCGTCGAGACGCCCCGCCTCGGGCTGGTGTACGACCGAGCCCTCGAACCGCAGCGCGGGCCAGCGTGCGGCGGCCGCTGAAGGTGTCAGCGTTTCGCACGGCACACCCGCCGCGGCGAGTTGCCGCGCGACCTCGCCGACCTCGGCGCTTGCGCCGTGGTCGACGCAGGACGCGGGTGTCAGCAGGGACGCGCCGGACTCTGCTTCGAGCAGGCTCCATAGCGCGCGTGCCTCGCGGGCCAGGCGGACGTAGTACGCGTCGGCGTACCCGAGCCGGAAGATCCGCGAGCGACCGTGCGAGCTGCCGTACGGGTGGTGGCCGGGATGGCGTTCGAGCAGCACGACATCGCGCCCGGCCCGCGCCGCCCACCAGGCCGTCGCCGAACCCATGGCGCCGCCGCCGACGACGAGCAGGTCGGTTCGGAGCACGCCGCGAGAGTACCGACTCGCAGCCGCCTCACAGGGTGACCAGACGGTCGTCACAGGCCCGGCCTCGAAGGTCTGTTCCAGCGGCCGCCACGAGGGCGACCGCACGACCGAGAGGACACCTCCCGATGGACACCGAGAACACCGGCGGAGGCCGCCGGGCCCGCTCCGTGACGTGGGCGGTCGGACTCGTCGCGGCCGGAGCGGTCGCCGGCGGCATCGCCGCCGCGTCACTCCCCGCGTCGGCCGACACGACACCGTCGCCGGGCGCCGCGGCCGGAGCGCCGAGCGGCGGTGGGCAGCATCCCGACGAGTCCCTGCTCACCGGGACGAACGCCGCCAAGGCCAAGGCCGCCGCGCTCAAGGCGTTGCCCGGAGCGACGATCGACCGGGTCGAGACCGACGCCGACGGCGCCGTGTACGAGGCGCACGTGACGAAGGCCGACGGAACGCGGGCGACGGTGAAGTTCGACAAGGACTTCAACGTCACCGGCATCGAGGAGGGCCTGGGCGCGGGCCCGCGCGGCGGACCGCCGTCGAGCACCACGTCCAGCACCAGCACCTGATCGCACCACGCTCTGGACCCGGCCGGGCGCCCCCGGCCGGGTTCACAGCGTTCTCACAGGATTCGTTCAGCACAGCCGCAAGGGCGAGGACGACGATGAGCGCCATGACGAACGACACCGTGCCCGAGGCGAGGCTGCTCGTCGTCGACGACGAGCCGAACATCCTCGAGCTGCTGTCCGCGAGCCTGCGCTTCGCCGGGTTCGAGGTCGCGACCGCCGACAACGGTCAGGACGCGGTCCGCCAGGCGCGCACGGTGAAGCCGGACCTCGTCGTGCTCGACGTGATGATGCCCGGCTACGACGGGTTCGAGGTCGTCCGCAAGCTCCGTACCGAAGGGCTCGACTGCCCAGTGCTGTTCCTCACCGCGCGCGACGCGACACGCGACAAGGTCACCGGTCTCACGCTCGGTGCCGACGACTACGTGACGAAGCCGTTCAGCCTCGAAGAGGTCATCGCGCGGATCCGCGCGGTGCTCCGCCGTGCGGGTGCCGGGCGGGTGGAGACGCCGTCGCGGCTCGCGTATGCCGACATCGAGCTCGACGACGACACGCACGAGGTCTGGAAGGCCGGCGCGCCGGTGTCGCTGTCGCCCACGGAGTTCAAGTTGCTCCGGTACTTCCTGCAGAACCGCGGCCGGGTGCTGTCGAAGGCGCAGATCCTCGACCACGTCTGGCAGTACGACTTCGGCGGCGAGGCGAACGTCGTCGAGTCGTACGTCTCGTACCTGCGCCGCAAGGTCGACACGACCGAGCCGCGGCTCATCCAGACGCTGCGCGGAGTCGGCTACACCCTCCGGTTACCCCGCACGTGATCCGCCGACGATGGGCCGCGACGCCGCTACGGGTGAAGCTCGTAGCGGCCCTCGTCGTGCTCGTCGTCGGCGCGCTCGCGGTGGGCGGGGTCGCG
>CBQZLL010000261.1:0-4205 GCA_967749945.1 uncultured Frankiaceae bacterium | reverse complement strand
TCGCGGCGCGCCGGGACGACAAGGCCATGGTGCCTCCCTCGAGACGTTCCCAGAGAGGGTTCGACGCGAGATGGCCGCGTCCTGTCGTCAGGCGACGACTGCCTCCGCGGCAGGCACGCGGGCGAGGAAGTCGAGCGCGACCGACACCAGCGGCGGCGGCGCGGAGAACGCCAGGATGTGCGTCCCGGTGTCCTCGACGTGCAGCCTTCCGTCGGGCAGCTCGTCGGCGAGCCGGTGCGATCCGGCCGGGTGTGCGGTGTCGTCGTTCCTGCTGGTGACGACGAGCGCGGGTTGGGTGACCCGCGGCGCGAGGGCGGGGACGTCGGCGGCCATGAGCGCGTGGTTGAGGCGGCTGTATCGGTACAGCAGCTCGGGCGTGACGTACGGATAGATCACCAGATGTGCGACATCGGGCGGCACGTTCGCGAACCCCGACTTGCACAGGGTCGCGTGCACGCCGCGCGCGGCCGCCCGGCTCCGGCCGCCCATGCTGAGGACCGCGCGCAGGTTGCGCTGGAACGTCGTCCGCGGCGAGTCAGGGCCGAAGTCGTAGTCGCCGTGCCAGAGGGCCAGCGAACGGATCCGCTCGGGGTGGTCGGCGGCGGCCTGCAACGCGATCACCGCACCGCCGCAGATGCCCATGGCGTCGGCCTGCGCGACGCCGTACGCGTCGAGCACCGCGACCAGGTCGCGCGCCTGCGCGGCGAGGTCGAGCGTCGCGTCGAGCGCGGTGTCGCCCGCGGCCGGGACGGGGAACAGCGCCCGGCTCTCCCAGACGATGACGTGGTAGTCCGCGGACAGCGCGCTCAGCCAGCCCTCGCACAGCCGGGCCGGCATTCCGCAGGCCGCTGCGAGGACGACGGTACGGCGACCGGGCACCCCCGCCGCGTACGCGCGCAGCGTCGCTCCGTCGGGCGTCGTCACGTCGCGTACGTCGCACCGTGCCTCGAACGACCGCGCGGCCACCTCCGCCGCGACTGCCTCGACCTCGCCGGGCGCCGCCGCGGCGAGCTTCGCAGCGGCGTCGAGCCGGTGGCGGCGCAGGTGCTCGCTCGCCACCCGGTCGAAGACGCCGACGGGCTCGCCCCGCGCGACGACGCGCAAGCCGCTCGCCACGCGGTCGAGGCCCGCCTGCACCGCGGCGACGTTGCTCGTCGTGTCGACGCGTACGGTGCCGCCGGCCGCGGCTATCAACGGCCGAAGCGCGAGCGCGGCATCGGCGAGACGCGCGGCCAGGTCGGGCGACGAGAGCTTCTTCACCGCGTCGTGAACGCGTGGCCCCGGGTGGTCGCCGTGGCGATCCGGTTGCCGGTGCTCTCGTCGTCGCGCCCGCTCACGAGGACGGCGCCGTACCGGTCGAGCTGGACGCGGCCGCCGTACTCCTCGATCGCGTCGGTGTCCGGGTAGATCCGCACGGCCGTCGGGACGTAGCGCGCGGCGAAGCCGAGCCGCATCTCCTCGGTCTTGCCGCTGTGCGGGTGCGACGCGTGCATCAGCGTCGACCAGAACAGGATCGCTTGGCCCGGGCGCATCACCATCGACGCGGCCTTCGACTCGTCGGGCGTCCAGTCGGGGTCGATCTGCAGCTCGCGGTAGTCGTAGCCGAAGAACCCGCGCCGCTCGCCCTCCTTGACGGTGGCGTTGATGCGGTCGGGGTCGTAGTGCATCTTCTTCGTCTCGTCGTAGAACATCTGCTGGTGCGTGCCGGGGATGAACTGCAGGCAGCCGTTGTCCTCGTTCGCCTCGGTGAACGCGGTCCAGACCGTGATGGTCCCGCCGAAGTCCTCGACGCTCTCCGGCCAGAGGATCTGCGGCTTGCCCGACGCGTTTGCGAAAGTGTCGGCCTGGTGCCAGTCCGTTCCCTCGTCGCCCGCGTACTTCGGGAAGAACTCGGTGCGCCAGCAGAGCACGTCCGGCCCGAGCACGCTGTTGACCCGGTCGACGATCTGCGGCCGGCTGATGTGCTCGGCAAGAAACGTCGAGTCGAGGTGGCGGTCGTAGTTCGAGATGTTGGTGTTGCCGGACGACGCGGCATCGTCCTGGTAGATCGCCATGCTGCGGTCGAGGAGACGCAGCCGTTCGCGACGCCAGAGTGCTTTCATCTCGTCGATGTCGTACACGTCGAACGGGCCGTGGTAGCCACGCTCCTGGAACAGGCGTAGCTCCTCGGGGGTCAGCGAGAACGACCGCGTCGTCTGCTGGGTGGCCTGCGTCACGTCAGTCTCCAATGGCTTCGAGAGTGCCGTTACGGAGCTCGGTCTCGACGCACGCGGCGAGCGCGAGCACCGTGGCCGCGTCGCCGAGCTCCGGACCGGTTACCGTCACGTCGAACCGTTCGTTGATGTGCGTCAGCACCCGGATGAACGCGAGCGACGTCGCCCCGAGGTCGAACACGTCGATGTCGAGTGGTACGTCCGGTCGCCCGAGCACCTCCGCGCAGATGTCGCGGATCGCGCGTTGCGTGTCGTCGAGCACGTCCTCGTCGTCGTGCGGCGCGACCGCGACGTCCACGACGACCGAGTCGAGCGCGGTGCGGTCGACTTTGCCGTGCGCGGTGAGCGGGATGGTCGAGACGGCGAGGTACGTCGACGGCCGCAGGTGGACCGGCAAGGCCGTCGCGACGGACGCCGCCAGGTCGCCGACCCACGTCACGAGCGGCTCGGCGGCCGCCGGAAGGACGAACGCGACGAGGCGTACGTCGCCGTCACCGTAGTCGCGCGACGCGACGACGGCCGCGGACACCCGCGGGTCCGCTGTGAGGTACGTCTCGATCTCGCCGGGCTCGACCCGGAAGCCGCGCACCTTGATCTGGTCGTCGACGCGTCCGAGGTACGCGAGGTCGCCGCCGGGCAGGCGAACCGCGCGGTCGCCGGTGCGGTAGACGCGGCCGGTGGCGCCCGCGACGCCGTCGAGGAAGCGCTCGGCGGTGAGCTCGGGGCGGTCGAGGTAGCCGCGCGCGACACCCGCACCGCCGACGTACATCTCGCCGGTCTGGCCGTCGGGGACCAGCGCGCCGTTCTCGTCGAGCAGGACGACGTAGAGGTCGCCGATCGGCTCGCCGATCGGGCTCACGCCGACACCGTCGAGATCGGCCCTGGTGACCCGCCGGTACGTCACGTGCACCGTCGTCTCGGTGATGCCGTACATGTTGACGAGCATCGGGTGGTCGTCGCCGTGCCGGGCGATCCAGGGTGCGAGGAGGCGTACGTCGAGCCGCTCGCCGCCGAAGACGATCGCCCGCAGCCGCGAGTCCCAGCCGTCGTGTCGCGCGTCGGCGGCGATGAGGTGGCGGAACGCCGACGGCGTCTGGCTCAACATCGTCACGCCCTCGGTCTCGATCAGTCCGAGGAAGTGCTCGGGGGAGCGGGCGACGTCGCCGGGGACGACGACGAGGCGGCCGCCGTAGAGCAGTGCGCCCCAGATCTCCCACACCGAGAAGTCGAAGCTGATCGAGTGGAACATGCTCCATACGTCGTCGGTGCCGAAGCCGAACTGCCGCTCGGTCTTCGCGAAGAGGCGCAGGACATTGCGGTGCTCGACGAGGACGCCCTTCGGAGTCCCGGTCGACCCGGACGTGTAGATGACGTACGCGAGGTTGTCGCGCGCGATCGCGGGCAGCGTCACGCCATCCGGCGCGTCGCCGTCGAGCTCGTCGAGGCAGATCACGGGGACGCCACAGCCGTCGAGGCCGCCGGCGACCCGCGACACCGACACGACGACGGGGACGGCGCTGTCGGCGAGGAGGAACTCGATCCGCTGGGCCGGGTAGTCGGGGTCGAGCGGGACGTACGCGCCGCCGGCCTTGAGGATGCCGAGCAGCCCGACGATCATCTCCGCGCTGCGGTCGACGTAGAGGCCGACGAGGACGTCCGGGCCGACGCCGCGGGCCACCAGCTCGGCGGCCAGGCGGTCGGCGCGAGCGCGCAGCTCGCCGTACGTGACGTGCCCGCTGGCGCTGGTGACCGCGACGCGGTCGGGTGTCTCACGCGCCCACCGGTCGACGACGTCGTGCAGGCAGGTGTCGGAGAACATTGAGGACCCCCCTCAGTACGTGCCGGTGACGAACTCCCGGATCTGGGAATCCGGACAAACCCCCCGAACAGGGATGAATGTACAGGGGGCGGCGCCGCGCGCCTACGGCGACTTTTCGCCGCGCGCCGCGCGGCGCCGCGAACTTTTCGTGTTCTTGGCGAGGTTCTGCACGC
>CBQZLL010000260.1:0-4222 GCA_967749945.1 uncultured Frankiaceae bacterium | reverse complement strand
CGGGCGGCCGTCCGGGCCGGTCGCGCCCGGCGGCAGGCCGTACGGCCAGTTGTAGTCCCACGGCGTGAAGTGCGTGACGGGGACGCGCCAGAGAGTCTTGCCCGCGGCGTAGAGCGAGCCGACCTGGTCCAGTTCGTCGTCTCCGATGCCGAGCGCTGCGAGCGCGGCGGCACCGTCCGCGACGTCGTCGCCGTCCGTGTCCAGCGCGGCTCGGCCGCCGGTGACCGAGACGACCTTCACGACGCGACCGTTCGGCGCCGCGATCCACGTGTGCCGCTGGCTGTCGTAGTAACCGGCCGGCACGGCGAGGCCGACCGGGAAGTCGAGGAAGTTGTCGGTGTACGTCGGGACCGCGCGGTCGAAGGTGACCTCGGTCGCGCCCGCGGCGCGCGCCTCGTCGACGGAGTAGTCGACGGCGTACGTGTAGCCGCTGGCCGGCGGCAGCACGCCGGGCATGGCGTCGGGACCCGCGTCACCGACGGTGTACTCGGTCGCGCGCACGTGCATCGTGCCGAGCGCCTCGACCGAGCCGTCCGGGAGGCGCATCGACGCAGTCGTGCCCGCGGGGAAGAGCAGCGCGGCCTGCCGGGTGCCGTCCGCGTCGGTGACCGCGGAGCCCTGCGCGGTGGTCGGTGCGGGCGCGCCGGACTCCACGACCGTCGCGACGGAGTCGAGCGCGGTCAGCACGACGTCGGGCAGCACCTCGTACTCGTGCCAGTCGACGGGGATCTCGCGCTCGACCGGCAGGTAGCCGGACTTCTCCAGCCGGACGGTGACGGGCGCGCCGCCGTTGACGACGAGGTCGAGCTCGCCGTTGCGCGAGGCCGACGAGCCGTACTCGGGGTGTCCAGGGACCGTCGCCACGACACCGTCGAGCGGCTGGCCGGCCCGGTCGGTCACCGCGCCGCGGATCACGGCCGCGCGGGCCGGGACGATGGTGCCCGGCGCGACGCCGGTCTGCGGCGCGGCCGCGCCGGTCCAGATGAACCGCGACCCGTCGTAGACGTCGGTCGGCGTCGTGTCGTCGAGCCCGGGCACCGCGTCGACGTGCGCGACGGGGCTCCGGACCTCGAGCGGCGTGCCGGCGTACGCGACCGCCTGCACGTCGTGCATGCCGTACGTCACCAGGGTCGCGAGCGCGGCGTAGGTCCCGTCGAGCGTCGTCGTCACCGTGTCGGCGACGGCTCCGTCAACGAGCAGGAGTACGTCCTGGAGCGGGATGCCATGCGCCGTGGCGGTCCGCAGCGCGCCGGTGTAACCGCGGCTCGCGCCGACCACGACGCTCGACGGCGCCGTGAGCGAGAGCGCGACGACATCGCCGAGCCCGGCCCGCGCCGCCACGACGGGCGTCGCCGGGACGAGCAGCGCCGTCGACACGAGGACCGCGAGCCGGCCGGCCCACCGCCCCGAACGAAGCCGCGCACGGTCGCGCAAGGTCATCACGTTCCTCCACCCCTTAGGCCGAGCTCCCCGTCGCACGCCTGGCGCCACGCGCCCTGCGGGCGCACGACGAGGCGTGCTCCGACCCGGGCAGTGTGGTGAGAGGCGAGAGACCCCCGGACAGCGCGTCAGACGGCGCCGTCGAGTAACAGCATGTGACGCTACCACTACGCAGGGACGTTTGGCCAGGGATTTCTCAGGAATTTAGTCCAGGACTTTAGTCCTTTAACTGAATACATATCGGCCATAACGCCACAGAGCCGGCCCCCGAAGGGAGCCGGCTCTGTGGCGTGTGGCGAGGGCTATTTGATCAGGTCGAAGATCTTGAAGATCGGCATGTACAGGGCGATGATCATCGACCCGACGACGGCGCCGAGGAACGCGATCATCAGCGGCTCGATGAGTGCCGTGAGCGACTCGGTCGTCGCCTCGACCTCCTGGTCGTAGAACTGGCTGATCTTCAGCAGCATCGTGTCGAGGGCGCCGGTGTCCTCGCCGACGGCCATCATCTGCACGACCATCGGCGGGAAGACCTTGTGGTTCTCGAGCGGCTTCGCCAACGCTTCGCCGGTACGGACGCTCTCCTGCACGTCGCGCACGGCGCGGCCGAGCACGACGTTGCCGGTCGTGTCCGCCACGATGTCGAGGCTCTGCAGGATCGGGACGCCGGACCGCATCATCGTGCCGAGGTTGCGGGCGAAGCGGCTCAGCGCGATCCGCTGGAACAGCGGGCCGAACACCGGCACCTTGAGCTTGAGCGGGTCGACGAAGTTGCGTACCCGGTCGGTGTGCTTCACGCGCTTCCACACCGCAGCGAACGCGATAAGACCGACCACGAGCACCGGTGCGAGCACGCGGAGCTGCTTGCTCAGGAAAATGAGGACCTTGGTCGGCGCGGGCAGTTCGCCGCCGAGCGTCTCGAACATCTTCGCGAACGTCGGGACGATGAAGATGAGCATGACGACGCACATGAGGATCGCGAGGATGAACACGACGATCGGGTACGTCATCGCGGCTTTGACCTTGCCGCGGAGCCTGACCTCGGCCTCGTAGTTCTCGGCGACCTGCAGCAGCACTGAGTCGAGGAAGCCGCCGACCTCGCCGGCCTTCGTCATGTTGATCATGAGCGGCGGGAACACCTTCGGGTGCTTCGCCAGCGCGGCGGAGAGGGCGTTGCCGGTCTCGACGTCGTTACGGACGTCACTGAGGACCCGGGCGAGCTCGGGGTTCTCGGTCTGCTCGGCGAGGATCGACAGGGCGCGCAGCAGCGACAGGCCGGAGTTGATCATCGTCGCGAACTGCCGTGACATGACCGCGAGGTCCTTGAGCTTGACCTTCTTCGCGCCGCTGAAGCCCGGGATCTTGATCTCGGCCTTCATCCCGGTCTTGTGCTCGTCGATCGAGATGGGCGCGTACCCCATGCCCTGGAGCTTGCCGGCGACGACCGAGGCGTTCTCCGCCTCGATGGTGCCCGACTGCACCTTGCCGGAGCGGTCGCGGACCTTGTACGCGAACGTCGTTGCCATCTGCGTTCCTCTCAGGCCCGGCCGCAGAGCCGGGTGAAGTCCTCGACGTGGTGGCACTTCTCCATGCCGGTCTCGTACGTGATCCGGCCCTTCTTCACCAGCTCGGCGAGGTGCTGGTCCATCGTCTGCATGCCGAACTTCGCCCCCGCCTGCATCGCGGAGTAGATCTGGTGGGTCTTGCCCTCGCGGATGAGGTTGCGGATGGCGGGCGTCGCGACGAGCACCTCGGCGGTGACGACGCGGCCCGTGCCGTCCGCCGTCCGGCACAGCTGCTGGGCGACGATGCCCTGCAGCGAGCCGGCGAGCTGCACCCGGACCTGCTGCTGCTGGTGCGGCGGGAAGACGTCGATGATCCGGTCGATCGTCTGCGCCGCGTCCTGCGTGTGCAGGGTCGCGTAGACGAGGTGACCGGTCTCGGCCGCGGTCAGCGCCACCGAGATCGTCTCGAGGTCACGCATCTCGCCGACCAGGATGATGTCGGGGTCCTGCCGCAGGACGTGCTTGAGCGCGTTCTGGAACGAGTGGGTGTCCTCCCCGACCTCGCGCTGGTTGACGAGGCAGCCCTGGTGGCGGTGGAGGAACTCGATCGGGTCCTCGACCGTCATGATGTGGTCCTTGCGATTGCGGTTCGCGAGGTCCAGCAACGAGGCGAGGGTGGTCGACTTGCCCGAGCCGGTCGGGCCGGTGACGAGGACGAAGCCACGGGGCAGCATCGAGAAGTTCGCGGCCGCCGGCGGGATGCCGAGGTCCTCGAGCTTCTTGATCTCGTAGGGGATGAGGCGGAACGCCGCGCCGACCGCGTCGCGCTGGCGGTAGATGTTCGTACGGAACCGCGCCTTGCCCGGGACGGCGTAGGCGAAGTCGAGCTCGAGCTCCTCCTCGAACCGTTCGCGCTGCCGCTGCGTGATGATCGCGTAGAGCATCTTCTGCAGTACCGGCGGCGTGAGGATCGGGAAGTCGTCGAGCTGCAGCAGGTGCCCGTGCACGCGGATCGTCGGGCGGGCGCCCGCGGTGAGGTGCAGGTCGGAGCCGCCGCTGTCGAGCACGCGGATGAGCAGGTCGTTGAGGAAGATGCCTTCCTCGTGCGCGTCCTCGCCGATCGCGGACCGGACGTACGCCTTCTCGGAGGCGGCCTCAGGCTGCGACTCGACGACTTCCTCGTGCAGCGGCGGGGCGAACGCGCTCAGCGTGTCGCCGGCCGGGGCGGGCGACGCGGGGGCGGGTGCCGGAGCGGGCGGCGCGGCCGGCGGAGCAGC
>CBQZLL010000259.1:0-4227 GCA_967749945.1 uncultured Frankiaceae bacterium | reverse complement strand
CCGCCGTTGCGGGGGCGGTCGACCAAGTCCTCGACCTTGTCGGCCGGGAGCAGGTCGGTGAGCGGCTGCCCGTTGACCGTGCAGTGCGACGGGACGGGGACCATCGTGTCGCCGTGCGACCCGAGGGTCAGCGTCCGCACGGTCTTCACCGGCACCGACAGCGTCTCCGCGACGAAGTGCGAGAACCGCGCGGTGTCGAGCATCCCGGCTTGCCCCATGACCCGGTCCTTGGGGAAGCCCGAGACGTTCGCGGCGAGCGCGGTCATCTCGTCGAGCGGGTTCGACACGACGACGATGACGGCGTCGGGCGAGGTCTTGGCGATGTTCTCGGTGACCTGGCGGACGATCCCGGCGTTGATCTCGATGAGGTCCATCCGGCTCATGCCCGGCTTGCGCGGCAGGCCCGCCGTGACGACGACGATGTCGGACCCCTCGGTCTCGTCGTAGCCGTTGGTGCCGACGACCTTGGTCTCGTAGCCCTCGATGGGCCGCGACTGGTTGAGGTCGAGCGCGACGCCCTGCGGCTTGCCCTCGATGATGTCGGTCAGGACGACCTGGTCGAAGATGTCGTACGCCGCGAGCCGCTGCGCGGTGGTGGAGCCGTAGAACCCGGCACCGACGACGGTGACCTTGCCACTCACTTCGCCAGCTCCTCGATGATCGCGTCGGCGTACTCGGCGGTGCCGACCGCGGTCGGGTCGTCGCGACGGGGCTTCATGTCGTACGTCACCGTCTCGCCGCGCGCGATGACCGCGGCGACGGCATCCTCGAGGCGCGTGGCGGCCTCGGCCTCGCCGATGTGCTCCAGCATGAGCTTGCCTGAGAGGATCATCGCGGTCGGGTTGACCTTGTTCTGGCCCTTGTACTTCGGCGCGCTCCCGTGGGTAGCCTCGAACACGGCGGCCTCGGTGCCGATGTTGGCGCCCGGCGCCACGCCGAGACCGCCGACCATGCCGGCGGTGAGATCGGAGAGGATGTCGCCGTAGAGGTTCGGGAGGACGAGCACGTCCCACTCGTCGGGTCGCTGTACGAGGCCCATGCACGTCGCGTCGACGAGGTTCTCCCAGGGCTCGATGTCGGGGTAGTCCTTCGCTACCTCGCGGAACGTCGAGAGGAACAGTCCGTCGGTGAACTTCATGATGTTGGACTTGGTGATGCAGTGGACCCGCTTGCGGCCATGAGCGCGCGCGTACTCGAAGGCGTAGCGCTGGATGCGCTCCGAGCCGAACTCGCTGATCGGCTTGATCGAGATGCCCGAGCCCTTGCGGATCTGCTTCTTCTGCTTGGTGTTGAGGAACTCGCGGACCTCCTCCGCGTCCGCGGTGCCGGCCTCGTACTCGATGCCGGCGTACAGGTCCTCGGTGTTCTCGCGGACGAGGACGACGTCGACCTTGTCGAAGCGGCTACGGACGCCCGGGTACGTCTTGCACGGGCGCAGGCAGGCGTAGAGCTCGAGCTCGGCGCGCAGCGCGACGTTGACCGACCGGAACCCGGTGCCGATGGGCGTCGTGATCGGGCCCTTGATGGCGACCCTGTTCCGCCTCACCGACTCGAGCGTCTGCGGGGGCAGCGGCGTACCGGCCTCCTCCATGACGTCGACGCCCGCGTGCTGGACGTCCCACTCGAAGGCGCTGCCGACCGTCGCGGCGGCGGCTTCGAGGACCCGGCGGGTGGCCTCGGTGAGCTCGGGACCGGTGCCGTCACCGGGGATCAGGGTGACGCGATGCGTCGTAGCCATGGGTGTCCTCGTCGATACGGGAAGGTGAGGAGCCGAGGCTATCGAATGCCCCACCGCGCCCGCGAACTCGCCCTCGCGCTCGCGGCGGCCGCGGCCGTCGCCGCGTGCTCGCCGTCCACGCCCCAGGCGACGCCGACGCCGACGCCCGCCCCGGTCGCGTCGTCATCCGCCCCGTCCTCCCCCACGCCCACGCCCACGCGTACCGACAAGCCGGTCGTCCTCGGCGTCATCGGGGACTACGGCGTCGACGAGCGTCCGGTGCGCGCCGTCGTCGCGGCGATGGCGAAGTTCGCGCCGCGTCTCGACGCGGTGGTCACGACCGGCGACAACGCGTACTGCTGCGGCGACGCGCAGCAGGCGGCGTTCGCGAGGTCGATGCTCGCGCCCTTGCATGCCCCGGTCTACGCGGCGCTCGGCAACCACGACGTGAAGACCCGCGGCGGGCAGCCGGTGATGACGGCGTTCGGGCTGGCCGCGCACTGGTACACCGCCGTCGTCGGTCCGATCGAGCTCGTCGTCCTCGACGCGAACCGGACCGGCGACCGCGCCCAGCTCGCGTTCCTGCGGCAGGTGCTGGCGGCGTCGCGGCCGGCGGCGTTCCGGGTCGTGGTGTTCCACCAGCCGGGGTGGTCGTGCTCGCTGCACGGGCCCGACCCCGGCGTCGTGCAGCGGTGGATCCCGCTGTTCCAGGGGAACGTCGACCTGGTGCTCGCCGGGCACAACCACACGTACGAACGGTTCACGGGGGCGGACGGCACGCCGTACGTCACGACCGGCGGTGGCGGCGCGCACCTGTACCCGTCGATCCCGGGCACCTGCAAGGGCGCGGGACACATGGCGTTCGTCAGGACGGTGTTCCACGCGCTCCGGCTCACCGCGACGAGCGAGCGGCTCACCGTCGAGGCCATCGGGACGAACGGGAAGGCGTTCGACCGGTTCGAGGTGGCGGGTGCATCCTGACCCGGTCGGTTCGGCCGTCCCAGAACTTCGTGATCTTGGCGAGGTTGTGCACCATATGCGTGCAGAACATCGCCAAGATCACGAGATGTGGGCTGCGCGGCGAAGCCGCGCGCCCCTAGGCCGGGACGGCGCCCGCGAGCAAGGCGAGCGCGAGGCCGAGCAGGAGCAGCGTGAGGACGTCGACGGCCTTGCTGCGGACGGCGAGCGTACCCGCGCGACGGGTCGGCAGGGTGAGCCGGAGCAGGGCGCCCAGCAGCAGCGCCGCCGCGACCAGGTAGAGGCCCTTGCGCCAGTGGTGCTGCGCGGCCGCGACGATCCCGACGAGACCGACGAGGACGACGGTGAGGGCGGGCGCCTCGTTGCCGACCCGGGCGGCCCTGGTCACGGGTCGAGGCCCGCGCGGCGGGCGGGCGGAGCGTTGCCGCGCAGCACCTCGACGGCGAGGTCGGCGTGCGCCGCGCGGACGAGCACGTGGTCGGTCGTGAAGCCGGCCATCGCGGCGAGTGGGATGCCCGCGGACGCGAGCCGCCCCGCGACGTCGGCGAGGAAGCCGACGAGCTCCCACGGCAACGGCCCGGGGAACGTGATCCGCCGCCAGCCGCGCTCGCTGCGTACGGGCGGATCGAGCGTGTCGAGGACGCTCTCGGCGCAGACCAGCGTCACCTCGTCCGCCGCGACGATGACGGCGGAGAAGCCCTCGATCGGCGGCGGGCGCCAGTCCGGCGGGTACGCCGCCACCGCGAGATGCGCCGGGTCGAGGATCGGGCCGAGGTCGGGCGCGGACTCCCAGTCCACGACGTAGACCGACGCCGCCTCGGGGGCGAGCGGCGTCGACTCGATGCTCACTTCCCCGGCCGGGGCCCCAACCCCGGCCTCCTCCGCAGGGCGGGGACCCCAAACCCCGCCGCGGCCGTCCGCGCCGTCGCCGGTCGGCTCGCTCACGCGGTAGCCGACCCCCGCTCCTCGATGGGGACCCACTTCTGATCGCGCGGTCCGATGTACTCGCTGTCAGGGCGGATCAAGCGATTGTCCGCGTGCTGTTCGATGACGTGCGCGGTCCAGCCCGCCATCCGCGACACCGCGAACACCGGCGTGAACAGGTCGGTCGGGATGCCGAGCGCGCGGTAGACGCTGGCGGCGAAGAAGTCGACGTTCGGGTACAGGCCCTTGACCTCGAGGACGACGCCCTCCATGACCTTCGACATCTCGTAGTACGTCGGGTCCCCGGTCTCCTCGCCGAGCTCGCGGGAGAGCCGCCGCAGGTGCGTCGCGCGCGGGTCCTCGGTCTTGTACACGCGGTGGCCGAAGCCCATGAGCTTCTGCCCCGCGGCGAGCTCGGCGCGGACGAACTCGTCGACCGCCTCGACCGAGCCGATCTCGAGCAGCGACTTCATGACGGCCTCGTTCGCGCCACCGTGCAACGGGCCCTTGAGCGTGCCGATCGCGGCGACGACCGCCGAGTGCATATCGGACAGCGTCGCGGCGCAGACGCGGGCGGCGAACGTCGAGGCGTTCATCGTGTGGTCGGC
>CBQZLL010000258.1:0-4293 GCA_967749945.1 uncultured Frankiaceae bacterium | reverse complement strand
ACCCCGGCGAGCGACACCACCGCCGCCGCCCGCGTGCTCGCCGCGATCGACGCCGCGCTCGCCTCCTGACGGACGCGCCCCGGCCACCCCGTTGTGTGCGGGATACGGCCGGCTAGGGCCCGCATATCCCGCACACAACGACCTAGTTGTCGTCGAACAGCGTGCCGGCCGTCGGTGGCGCGGCGAGCCCGAGGTGCTCGAACGCCGTCCGCGTCGCGACCCGGCCGCGGGGCGTCCGGGCCAGCAGGCCCGCGCGGACGAGGAACGGCTCGGCGACCGTCTCTACCGTCTCAGGCTCCTCCCCCACGGCGACCGCGACGGTCGAGAGTCCGACCGGGCCGCCGCCGAACCGCCGGACCACCGCGTCGAGGACGGCGCGGTCGAGCCGGTCCAAACCGAGCAGGTCGACCTCGTAGAGCGTCAGTGCCTCGCGGGCAACGGCCTCGGTGACCGTGCCGTCGCCGCGGACCTCGGCGAAGTCGCGGACCCGGCGGAGCAGGCGGTTGGCGATGCGCGGGGTGCCGCGCGAGCGGCCGGCGATCTCGGCGGCGCCGTGCGTGTCGATGCGGACGCCGAGGAGTCGGGCCGAGCGGGCCAGGACGCGCTCGAGCTCGGCGGCCTCGTAGAACTCCATCCGGCCGACGAACCCGAACCGGTCGCGCAGCGGCCCGGTGAGCAGGCCGCTGCGGGTCGTCGCGCCGATGAGAGTGAACGGCTCCAGCGGCACCTGGATCGCGGTCGCGCCCGGGCCCTTGCCGACGACGACGTCGATCCGGAAGTCCTCCATCGCCGAGTAGAGCAGCTCCTCGGCGGGGCGCGACATGCGATGCACCTCGTCGATGAACAGCACCTCGCCGGCGGCGACGGCGGTGAGGACAGCGGCGAGGTCGCCGGCGCGTTCGATCGCGGGGCCGCTCGTCACCCGGATCGGGACGTTCATCTCGGCGGCGACGATCATCGCGAGGCTGGTCTTGCCGAGCCCCGGCGGGCCGGAGAACAGCAGGTGGTCGGGCGACGCCCCGCGCAGCCGCGCGCTCTCCAGGACGACGGAGAGCTGCTCGCGCACGCGTTCCTGGCCGACGAACTCGTCGAGCGTGCGCGGGCGCAGGCCGGCCTCGACCTCCCGCTCGTCGGCGAGCGGGACGGCGGTGAGGTCGTCCGTCATCGGCGGGCCAGGGAGCGCAGGGCGGTCTTCAGCGCGGTACCGACGTCGTCGGTCCCCGGGTCGACGTCGCGGGCGGCCTCGTCGGCCTCGCGGGCGGCGTAGCCGAGGCTGACGAGCGCGTCGCGGACCTGGCCGCGGACCCCCGCGTCGGGCGTGCCCAGCGCCGCGGCGCCGGTGGCCTCCGGCTCGCCGAGGCGGTCGCGCAGCTCGAGGACGATGCGTTGCGCGCCCTTGCGGCCGATGCCGGGCACCAGCGTCAGCGCGCCGAGGTCCTCGGTCGCCACGGCGCGGCGTACGGCATCGGGCGAGTGCACCGCGAGGATCGCCTGGGCGAGCCGCGGCCCGACGCCGATCGCGGTCTGCAGCAGCTCGAACGTCGCCCGCTCGTCAGCGGTCGCGAAGCCGTACAGCGTCAGCGAGTCCTCGCGGACGACGAGCGCGGTGTGCAGCGTCGCCGTCGAACCGATGCGTAACGTCGCGATCGTGCCCGGCGCGCACTGCACGAGCATGCCGACGCCGCCGACCTCGACGATCGCGCCTTCGGGCGCGATGGCCGCGACCCGGCCGGTCACCGACGCGATCATCGGGCCGCCGCCAGCCTCGCCTTGGCGAGGCGCTCGGTGGCCGGGCCGCGCCACTGCTGGCAGATCGCGAGGGCAAGCGCGTCGGCGGCGTCGGCGGGTTTGGGTGGAGTGGTGAGCCGTAGCAGCCGGGTCACCATCGTCGCGACTTGGGCCTTGTCGGCGCGGCCGTTGCCGGTGACGGCGGCCTTCACCTCGCTCGGCGTGTGCAGCACGACGGGGATACCCGCGCGAGCCGCGCCGAGGATCGCGACCGCGCCCGCCTGCGCGGTGCCCATGACGGTACGGACGTTGTGCTGGCTGAAGACGCGTTCGACCGCGACGACGTCGGGGCGGTAGCGCGCGATCCAGTCCTCGACGGTCGTCGCGAGCGCCTTGAGGCGAGCGGCGACGTCGTCGGTGGACGGCGTGCGAGCCACGTCGACCGCGACGAGCGCGAGGCGCCCGCCGGTGCCGCTGTCGACCACGCCGAGGCCACACCGGGTGAGCCCCGGGTCGACGCCGAGCACGCGCATGGCCACCTCCCGAACGAACGTGTGTTCGACACTAGGGGGTGTCCGGTGCCGCGTGTGCGAGGCGCGCCGAGATCAGGCGCCGGGCAACGCCGCCGCGGTGAGCGGGGTCGAGTGCCGCCGCCAGACCCGCCAGCCGTCCGCCCGCTTGCGCCAGGTGTCGGTGAGGACGAACACGCCGCTGCGGTCCTCGCCGGGAACGGTCGCCTGCATTGCGACGCGGCGGATGACGACCGCGACGTCGCCGTCTTCGTCCACGACCTGGTCCTCGATCGTCCATGCGCTGACCACGTAGTCCGGGAGTACCGCGAGCCAGCGGTCGCGCGGCATGACCGCGCGCGCCGGCACGACGAGGACGAGCGCGTAGTCGTCGTCCAGCACGGTGGCGGCCGCCTCCGCATCGCGGGACAGCACGCAGCTGTCGAAGTCGTCGATCCGCGCCCCGAGGTCGTCGGTCATACCGACTCGAGGACCTCGTCGGAGATGTCGAAGTTGGCCCAGACGTTCTGGACGTCGTCGAGGTCGTCGAGCAGGTCGACGAGCTTGAGCACCTTCTTCGCCGTGTCGTCGTCCAACGCGACCGACATCGACGGCAGGAACGTCATCTCCGCCGAGTCGGGCTCGATACCCGCGGCTTCGAGCGCGACCCGGACGGCGTGCACGTCGGTCGCCTCGCAGACGACCTCGAACGCCTCGCCGAGGTCGTTGACCTCCTCCGCGCCCGCGTCGAGGACCGCGCCGAGCACGTCGTCCTCCGTGAGCGCCGCGGTCTTGGGTACGAGCGCGACGCCTTTGCGCGCGAACAAGTACGCGACCGACCCTGGGTCGGCGAGGTTGCCGCCGTTGCGGGTGAAAACCGTGCGGACCTCGGACGCCGCGCGGTTGCGGTTGTCGGTGAGGCACTCGACGAGGACGGCGACCCCGCCGGGGGCGTAGCCCTCGTACATGATCGACTCGTAGTTGACGCCGTCGGACAGCTCGCCCGAGCCACGCTTGACGGCGCGCTCGATGTTGTCGAGCGGCACCGACTCCTTGCGCGCCTTGACGATCGCGTCGGCCAGGGTCGGGTTGCCGTTGGGGTCACCGCCGCCGGTGCGCGCCGCGACCTCGATGGTCTTGATGAGCTTGGCGAACGCCTTGCCCCGCTTGGCGTCCTTGGCCGCCTTCTGATGCTTGGTGGTGGCCCACTTGGAGTGGCCGCTCACGAGTTCCTCCCTCGACAACACCTGCTCGCGGCCAGCCTACCGGGGCTCGTTCGTCCGGATCCCTCGGCGTTGCGAGGTCGGACCGCCCTGGGCGCTAGACCATCGAGACGAACAGCTCGTGTACCCGGCGGTCGCCGGTCAGCTCGGGGTGGAACGACGTCGCGAGCAGCGCGCCCTGCCGTACGGCGACCGGGTGGTCCGCGACGGTCGCCAGCACCTCGACCTCCGGACCGACCTCCTCGACCCACGGCGCGCGGATGAAGACCGCGTGCACGTCGCCGATCCCCTCGAACGCCAGGTCGGTCTCGAACGAGTCGACCTGCCGGCCGAACGCGTTCCGCCGGACGGCGACGTCGAGGCCACCGATCACCGGCTGGTCCGGTCGCCCGTCGAGCACCCGGTCGGCGAGCAAGATCATGCCCGCGCACGACCCGTACGCCGGCAGCCCCTCCGCGATCCGCGACCGCAACGGTTCCAGCAGCCCGAACCTCACCAGCAGCTTCCCGATGGTCGTCGACTCGCCGCCGGGGATGACGATGCCGTCGACCCGCGCGAGGTCGTCGGAGGTACGGACCTCGACGGCGGTCGCGCCGACCTCGCCCAGCGCGCGGGAATGCTCGCGAACGTCGCCCTGGAGGGCAAGGACGCCTACGGCTACCAACCGCGGCCTGCGTACCGCTCGGTCTCGGGGAGCGTGTCGATGTTGATGCCGACCATCGCCTCGCCGAGACCGCGGGAGACCTTCGCGATGACGTCCGGGTCGTTGTAGAACGTCGTCGCCTCGACGATGGCGCGCGCCCGGGCGGCCGGGTCGCCGCTCTTGAAGATGC
>CBQZLL010000257.1:0-4340 GCA_967749945.1 uncultured Frankiaceae bacterium | reverse complement strand
CTCGTCGTCGACGAGGGCATCACCATGGCGCACCTGCGCGGGACGATCGACGCGTTCGCGCTGGCGATGTTCGGCGAAGGGATCAAGAGCCGGTTCCGGCCGTCGTACTTCCCGTTCACCGAGCCGTCGGCCGAGGTCGACCTGCTGTGCTTCAACTGCAAGGGCGACGGGTGCCGCATCTGCTCCGGCGAGGGCTGGATCGAGTGGGGTGGCTGCGGCATGGTCCACCCGACCGTGCTGCGCAACACGGGTGTCGACCCCGACCGCTTCTCGGGGTTCGCGTTCGGGATGGGCCTCGAACGCCTGCTCATGTTCCGCCACGGCATCGACGACATGCGGCACTTCTTCGAGGGCGACCTACGCCTCACCACCCCCTTCGGAACGGAGTTGTAAAAGGTGCCCCCTCGACCGCCACTTGGCCTGCTGCGCCGCGTCCGCCTGGCGACCGGCCGCGTTCTCGTCGGTGCCGATAGCTCCACGATCGGCACCTCCTCGGCCTTGCCGCTCTTCCAGCCGGACGCGGCTCGCGACGGCCAGCGACGATCGAGGGGGCACTAATGCGCGTCCCGCTCTCCTGGCTGCGCGAGTACGCACCCGTCAGCGCTCCCGCACGCGACCTCGCGGCGGCGTTGATCCGCGCCGGTCTCGAAGTCGAGCACGTCGACAGCGTCGGTGCGGACATCACCGGCGTCGTCGTCGGCGAGGTGCTGGCGATCGAGGAGCTGACCGGCCACAAGAAGCCGATCCGATACGTCACCGTCCGCGTCGGCGACGACGAGCGTTCCGTTGTCTGCGGTGCCGCGAACTTCGTTGTCGGCGACCGCGTCCCCGTCGCGCTCCCTGGCGCGGTGCTGCCCGGCGACTTCCGCATCACGGCACGGCAGACGTACGGCCGGATCAGCGACGGCATGATCTGCTCCGCGCGCGAGCTCGGCATCGGCGACGAGCACAGCGGCATCCTCGTGCTCGACCCGAGCGCGCCGGTCGGTGCCGACGCGGTCGAGACGCTCGGCCTGCGCGACGACGTGCTCGACATCGCCATCACGCCCGACCGCGGCTACTGCCTGTCGATCCGCGGTGTCGCGCGCGAGGCGGCCACGGCGTACGACGTGCCGTTCACCGACCCGGGCCTCGGGGTGGTCCCGCCGGGCGAGCCCGGCTACGAGGTCTCCGTCGAGGACGTCGCCGGGTGCCCGCGCTACGTCGCGCGCGTCGTCCGCGGCCTGGACCCGCTGGCGCGCAGCCCGTTCTGGCTGCGGCAACGCGTCGCGCTCGCGGGCATGCGGCCGATCTCGCTCGCGGTCGACGTCACCAACTACGTGCTGCTCGGGCTGGGCCAACCGCTGCACGCGTTCGACCTGGCCCGGCTGACCGGCGGCGTCGTCGTGCGCCGCGCGAGACAGGGCGAACACCTCACCACCCTCGACGACGTCGACCGCGCCCTCGACCCCGGCGATCTCGTCATCGCCGACGGCTCGGGCGCGCTCGCGCTCGCCGGCGTCATGGGTGGTGCGACATCCGAGGTCTCGGCCGCGACGACCGACGTCCTCATCGAGTCGGCGAACTTCTCTGCTTTGGACATTGGCCGTACCTCCAGGCGCCACCTGCTCACGTCCGAGGCGTCGAAGCGGTTCGAGCGCGGCGTCGACCCGGAGCTCTCGCCGGTCGCCGCGCAGGCCGCCGTCGAGATGCTCAGCGAGCTCGGGGGTGCCAAGCCCGACCCCGGTGTCACCGACGTCGTCGCGCTCGCTGCACGTCCGGTCATCGTGCTCGCAGTGGGCGCCGCCGGAGCGCGGGCCGGACGCGAGTACGACCGTACGACCGTCACCCGCCGGCTCGTCGACGTCGGCTGCACCGTCGCGGGCGACGACCCGCTCTCCGTCATGCCGCCGTCCTGGCGGCCCGACCTCACCGAGCCCGTCGACCTCACCGAGGAGGTCATCCGGCTCGAGGGCTACGACGAGGTCCCGAGCGTCCTGCCGCGCGCACTGGCCGGCCGAGGCCTGACCCGCGAGCAACGGCTCGTTCGCCGTCTCGGCCGCGCGCTCGCCGACGCGGGCTACGCCGAAGTCGTGCCGTACCCGTTCATGGCCGAGACCGCCGTCGACGCGTTGCTGCTGCCCGACGACGACGTACGCCGCCGCGCCGTCCGGCTGGCCAACCCGGTGTCGGACGCCGAGCCCGTGCTGGCCACGACGTTGCTGCCCGGCCTCGCCGCGTGCCTCGCCCGCAACGTCGGACGCGGCCTCGGTGACGTCGCGCTGTTCCAGCTGGCGCCGGTGTTCCGCGAGCGGGACGTGCTGGACGGTGCGCTCCCCGACCAGCCCCTCCACCTCGGCGTCGTCCTCACCGGAAACCGCGAGCCACGCGGGCACTGGGGGAGCGGGCGTGCGGCGTCGTGGGCGGACGCGGTCGAGGCCGCCCGTACCGCGGCCGCGGCAGTCGCGTCCCCAGCGCTCGTCGTCCGGCGCGGCAACACCGCGCCGTGGCACCCGGGCCGCTGCGCCGAGCTCCTCGTCGCGGGCGAGGTCGTCGGCTGGGCGGGGGAGCTGCACCCGCGAGTGTGCGAAGCGCTGGGCGTCCCGCCGCGTACCTGCGCCGCCGAGCTCGCCGTCGCGCCGCTGTATGCGACCGGGCTGCAGTTCGTGCCCGCCCCGTCGCTGTCGACGTTCCCGCCGGCCCAGGTGGACGTCGCACTGGTCGTCGCCGACGCGACGCTGGCCGCCGACGTCGAGGCCGCGTTGCGCGCGGGCGCCGGTGAGCTGCTCGAGGACATCCGGCTGTTCGACGTCTACACCGGGCCACAGGCGGGTGAAGGGCGCAAGTCGCTCGCGTACCAACTGCGATTTCGAGCAGCGAACCGGACGTTCACCGACGACGAGGTCAACGCGATGCGCGACGCGGCCGTCGCCGAGGCGGCGACCCGGACGGGAGCGGTGCTGCGCGGCGCATAGCCATGCAGTGCGGTGTATAGTCGCTCGGCATGGGAATCCGGGCGGCGATCGCCGGCGCGAGCGGCTACGCGGGCGGTGAGGTGCTGCGCCTGCTCCTCGGCCATCCCGAGATCGAGCCCGTCGTCCTCGCCGCCGGGTCGCAGGCAGGAACGCGCGTCGGCGACCTCCACCCACACCTGCCCGCGCTGGCGGGGGAGCGGTTCGTCGCGACGACGTCGGAAGCGCTGAACGCCGCCGACGTCGTGTTTCTCGCGCTCCCGCACGGCGAGTCGGCCGCGCTCGCGGCCGCGCTCGACGTCCCGCTCGTCGTCGACCTCGGCTCGGACCACCGGCACGTCGACGGCTGGACGTACGGCCTCCCGGAGCTGCCCGACACCCGCGAAGCGCTGGCGCACGCCACCCGCGTCGCCGCTCCCGGGTGCTACCCGACGGCGGTCACGCTCGCCCTCGCGCCGCTGCTCGCGGCCGGACTGGTCGACCCCGACGACGTCGTCGTCGTCGCGTCGAGCGGCTACACCGGCGCGGGCCGTACGGCACCCGCGACGCAGCCCGGGCTCACCGCGTACAAGGTCGCGCGGCACCAGCACATGCCGGAGATGGCGACGGCCCTCGGCGTCCCGCACCTGTCGTTCACGACCCTGCTGGCGCCGTTCCCGCGCGGCATCCTCGCGACGTGCACCGCGCGGACCGACGCACCCGTCGAGGCGCTGCGTGCCGCACTGGCGTACGAGGGCGAGCCGTTCGTCCACCTCCTGCCCGAGGACAGGTGGCCGCAGACGGTCGCGACCATCGGCTCGAACGCCTGCCACCTCCAGGTCGCGACCGACGGCCACCGCGCAATCGTCGTCAGCGCGATCGACAACCTGGTGAAGGGCGCGGCCGGCCAGGCGATCCAGTGCGCCAACCTCGCGCTCGGCCTCGCCGAGACCGCGGGCCTCAGCGCGAACGGCGTCGGGCCGTGAACCCGCACGAGAAGGCGGCGACGTTCGTCGAGGCGTTGCCGTGGCTCGCGCGGTTCCACGGCAAGACCGTGGTCGTGAAGTACGGCGGCCACGCGATGGACGACCCGGTCGCGCGGACGGCGTTCGCCCAGGACGTCGTGCTGCTGCGCTACGTCGGCCTGCGTCCCGTCGTCGTGCACGGCGGCGGCCCGCAGATCACCGCGCACCTCGACCGGCTCGGCGTCGAGTCGGTGTTCGCGGGCGGGCGGCGGGTGACGACCAAGGAGACCATGCAGGTCGTCCGGATGGTCCTCGTCGGTCAGGTCAACCGCGAGGTCGTCGGCAGCCTCAACGCGCACGGGCCGTTCGCCGTCGGCATGTCCGGCGAGGACGGCAACCTGCTCACCGCCGAGATGCTCGACCCCGACCTCGGCTACGTCGGCGA
>CBQZLL010000256.1:0-4353 GCA_967749945.1 uncultured Frankiaceae bacterium | reverse complement strand
GGATCTTGAGGTTGACGTTGCGCCGCAGCAGATGGATGAAGTGGTTGCCGCCGATGGAGAGCGCGTCGCCGTCGCCGGTGATGACCCACACGTCGAGGTCGGGGCGGTTCACGGCGAGACCGGTCGCGATCGCGGGCGCGCGGCCGTGGATCGTGTGGAAGCCGTACGTGTTCATGTAGTACGGGAACCGGCTCGAGCAGCCGATGCCGCTGATGAACACGACCTCGTGCGGCGCCCGGTGGAACTCCGGCATGAGCGACTGCACCGCGGCGAGGATCGCGTAGTCGCCGCATCCCGGGCACCAGCGCGGCTCCTGGTCGCTGGTGAAGTCCTTCTTGGTGAGGGTCAGGCCCTCGTCCACGGCGGTCACTGTGCCATCTCCTGAATGACCTCGGCGATCTCGGCGGCGGTGAACGGCCGCCCCTGGATCTTGTTGAGTCCCTGCGCGTCGACGAGGAACGTCGCGCGGATCATCGTGAGGAGCTGCCCGAGGTTCATCTCGGGGATCAGCACCTTGTCGTACGCCCGCACCACCTCGCCCGTGTTGAGCGGCATCGGGTTGAGGTGCCGCAGGTGCGCCTGCGCGACGTCGATGCCGGCCTTGCGGGAGCGGCGGCACGCGGCACGGATCGAGCCCCACGTCGAGCCCCAGCCGAGGACGAGCACGCGGGCCTTCCCCGACGGGTCCTCGACCTCGAGCAGCGGGATGTCCTTCGCGATGCCCGCGACCTTGTCGCGGCGCAGCTCGGACATGAGCTGGTGGTTGGCGGGGTCGTAGGAGATGTGCCCGGTGCCGTCGGCCTTCTCGATGCCGCCGATCCGGTGCATGAGCCCGGGCGTGCCTGGCACGGCCCACGGTCGCGCGAGCGTCTCCGGGTCGCGGAGGAACGGCCAGAACTCGCCGTCGTGGTTGGGTCCCTCGGCGAACGACACGCGCAGGTCGGGCAGGTCCTCGGCCTTCGGCAGCAGCCACGGCTCGGCGCCGTTCGCGAGGTACCCGTCGGACATCAGGAACACTGGGGTCCGGTACTTCGTCGCGATCCGGCACGCCTCGATCGCGGCGTCGAAGCAGTCCGACGCGGAGTACGCCGCGACGATCGGGATGGGCGACTCGCCGTGGCGGCCGTACATCGCCTGGTAGAGGTCGCTCTGCTCGGTCTTCGTCGGCAGGCCGGTCGACGGGCCGCCGCGCTGGATGTTGACGATGACCATCGGCAGCTCGACGGAGATCGCGAGCGAGATGGTCTCCGACTTCAGCGCGACGCCAGGCCCGGCCGTCGTCGTCACCGCGAGCGCGCCGCCGAACGCCGCGCCGAGCGCCGCCCCCGCCGCCGCGATCTCGTCCTCGGCCTGGAACGTGCGGACGCCGAAGTTCTTGTGCTTCGACAGCTCGTGCAGGATGTCCGACGCCGGCGTGATCGGGTAGGAGCCGAGGAACAGCGGCAGCCCGGACAGCCGCGAGGCGGCGACGAGGCCGTACGCAAGCGCGGTGTTCCCGCTGATGTTCCGGTAGGTCCCGGGCGCCGCCTTCTGCGGGCGGATGACGTACGACGACGCGAAGATCTCGGTCGTCTCGCCGAAGTTCCACCCGGCCCGGAACGCCTTGAGGTTGGCCTCCTTGATGAGCGGCTTGCTCGCGAACTTCGACGCGACCCAGTCCTCGGTCGGGTCGGTCGGGCGGCCGTACATCCACGACATGAGGCCGAGCGCGAACATGTTCTTGGTCCGCTCGGCGTCCTTCTTGCTGATCTCCAGACCCTCGACTGCCTTCATCGTCATCGAGGTGAGCTGGACGCGGAACACGGTGTAGGCGTCGAGGCTGCCGTCGTCGAGCGGGTTGGTGTCGTAGCCGACGCGCTCCATGTTGCGCTCGGTGAACGCGTCCTCGTTGACGATCAGCGTGCCGCCGGGCGGCAGGTCGCCGAGGTTGCTGCGCAACGCGGCGGGGTTCATCGCGACGAGGACGTCGGGCGCGTCGCCCGGCATGGTGATGTCCTCGTTCGAGAAGTGGATCTGGAACCCGGAGACTCCGGCGATCGACCCGGCTGGCGCGCGGATCTCGGCCGGGAAGTCGGGCAGCGTGGCGAGGTCGTTGCCGAACGCCGCGGTGGCGCTCGTGAAGCGGTCGCCGGTGAGCTGCATGCCGTCGCCGGAGTCTCCGGCGAACCGGATCACGACGCGGTCGAGCTCGGCGACCGTCTTGGTGGTGGTCATCAAGGTGCCCTTCGCAGCGGCGGGGACTTCATTGTTTCACCCCACATGGGCGGCCCCGAGACCGTACTGTCGAACGACCCGACAATCGCCCCAAAGGAGTGCCGTGTCGCGCTTGTGGCGTTCCCGCCTGGCCTGGGTGGTCGCCGCGCTCCTGCTCGCCACGCGCGCCGGTGACTCGTCCGTCCTGGCGTCCCGCCTCGCGACGTCCGCCATGCCGAAGTCGGTCGCGGTGGACCGCCGCCTCGTCACCGAGCGCCCTGCCGCAGCCCACCGCCGCGCGGCACAGCGCGCCGCGGCGCTCACGGCCCTGTTCGACGCGCGCGCGAAGGCGATCCGCACGCGGGACCGGGCGGCGTTCCTCGCCGGGCTCGACCCGCGGCGGCCCGACTTCGTCCAAGAGCAGACCGAGGTCTTCGCCTCGCTCTCGAAGCTCGACTTCGCGTCGTGGACCTACGAGGTCACGGAAGGCTCGTACTCCCCAGGCGCGATCGACTACGCGAAGTACGGCGACGCCACCGACCTCTGGCTCCCGGTCCTGATCCTGCGCTACCAGCTCCGCGGCTACGACCAGCGCCCGCTCGGCCGCCGGGTCGTCTACACCGTCGTGCGCCGCGGCGCGCACTGGTACGTCGGTGGCGACGCCGACCTCGACACGTCCACGTCGTCCGGCACGTCGGTCCGCGTCGACCCGTGGGAGAACGGCCCGATCGTCGTCAAGAAGAGCACGCACGGTCTCGTCATCGGTCACCCCGACGACGCGGGCACGGTCGACGAGATCATCGAGGGACTCGAGGACGCGATCACGCACGTGACGAAGTACGTCGGCCGCGAGTGGCCGCGGCGCGTCGTCGTCGTCCTCCCGTCCGGCCAGGACGAGCTCGACCGGGTGCTCGAGTACCCGCAGGTGTTCTTCGACTTCGCGGCGATCGCCGACCGCGTCTTCACGATGAGCAGCGAGGGCCAGCGGGATGTCCTCGCGGGCAACCGCGTCGTCATCAACCCGAAGCACTTCGACCCGGACAGCGCGTTCACCAAGACGCTGCTGAGGCACGAGATCACCCACGTCGCGCTGGCCGGGCGGGACGGGCCCGACCTGCCCAAGTGGCTCGTCGAGGGCGTCGCCGAGTACGTCGGCAACGACCGCAGCACCATCCCCGTCGAGGTCCTCGGCGGCGACCTCGGCAAGCTCGTCGACCGCGGCAAGATCCCGGCAATCCTGCCCGGCGACAGCGACTTCGGGCTCATCGACGATGCGGGGGTCGCGTACGAGTCGGCCTGGCTCGTCTGTCGATACATCGTGGCGCGATACGGCCCGGCAGCGCTGTTCCGGCTCTACGACGAGGCCGCGGAGAACGGGCAGGACGTGGCGTTGCGGTCGGTCCTGCACACCGACGAGGCGACCCTGTTGCGCGGGTGGCGGCCCTACGCCCGCGCCGCCGTCGCCGACCTTGGCAAGCTGCTCGTCAAGCCGACCGGATACTCCATGAGCCACCACGGCGAGGTCGACCCCAGCTCCATCGCCGACGAGCACGAGCTCGACCTCAAGCGGCTCACCTCCCTCGGCGTCGAGCGCGGCGGCGAAGGGCTCTGGTTCCAGGGCCGCCTGACGTCGCCGACCCGGTGGTTGTTCGAAGCGCTCGTCGTCAATCACGACGAGGCCAGTGCCGTGCAGGTCGAGCGGGAGTTCGCGAAGCGGTACGGCGCGTTGTCCGGCGGGCGCGCGATCCCGCGCGGGCGGCTCTATCTCGTCGGCCTGCGGGTGGCCGGCCGGACGTACCGCGCCGCCGTCGCGATCGTCCGCGCGGGCACCGTCGTCATCGAGGTCCGGGTCGCCACCGTCGCGGGCGACCCCAGCGGCGAGGCGCTGCAACGCGCGGCCGCGCAGTACGCCGCCGTAGCCTGACCGGGTGACGTACCTCGACACCGCGTCGACCGTGCCGTTGCACCCGGCCGCGCGCGCGGTGCTGCTCGCCGCGCAGGACGAGGGGTGGGCCGACCCGCTGCGGCTGTACGGCGCGGGCCGCCGCGCGGGGCTGCTGCTCGACGACGCGCGGGCGCGGATCGCGGCGGCCCTCGGGGCGCGACCCGACGACGTGACGTTCCCGCTGCCGCTCGACTGCAAGGTCACCGTGCGCCGCA
>CBQZLL010000255.1:0-4379 GCA_967749945.1 uncultured Frankiaceae bacterium | reverse complement strand
TGATCGCGGTGACGTCGTACCTCTGGTTGCTGACGCGGCAGCGGGTCCGCTACCTCGGCGGCTTCGTCATGCTGCCGGTCGTCCTCTATCTCGGGCTCGCGGGCACTGTCCTGTACGCGCCAGCCGCCCCGCTCGTGCCCGCGCTCGACTCGTACTGGATCAAGATCCACGTCGTCGGCGCGATGACGTCGTCGGGCATCTTCATGCTGGGCTTCGTCAGCACCGTTCTCTATCTCGTCCGTTCGTCGTGGGAACGTCGCCGCCCCGCCGCCGAGCCCGGGCGGCTGCCGTCGGCGGCGACGCTCGACCGGGTGGCGTACCGGGTCAACGCGTTCGCCTTCCCGATCTGGACCTTCGCCGTCATGGCGGGTGCGGTGTGGGCCGAGGCCGCATGGGGGCGCTACTGGGGCTGGGACCCCAAGGAGACCTGGTCGTTCATCACCTGGGTCATCTACGCGGGGTACCTGCACGCCCGCGCCACCGCCGGGTGGAAGGGGCGGCGGGCGGCGTACATCGCCATCGCGGGCTTCGCGTCGCTGATGGTGACGTACTACGCCGTGAACATCTGGATCAGCGGCCTGCACTCGTACGCCGGGGTCTAGCAGGCGCTTTTCGTGATCTTGGCGAGGTTTCGCACGCATACGGTGCAAAACCTCGCCAAGATCACGAACTTCGGTGGGTCCGCGCGCCGGTTTCCGGCTGACGGGAGCGGGCCACTATCCTCTGCTGCGCCCGTACGTCGCGTACCCGGAGGTCCGTGTGGCTGTCACGACGTCGCCGTCGACGGCGTCGGAGTCGGCGGTCCCGGCCTGGGAGTCGCCGTCGGGTACGACGCTCACCTTCCTCACGGTCGGCGTCCTCAGCCTCGCCGCCGGCGGCATGCTGCTGCTCCTCGCGGCAGCACAGTCGATCGCGCCGGACCTGTTCACCGTCGGCGCGTCGACGGCGGTCGGTCGGATCCGCCCGGCGGCGTTCATCCTGCTGGTCTACGGCGGGCTCGGCATTCTCGGCAGCGGCGTCGCGCTCGACATCGCGCGGCGGCTCGCCAAGGCCCCTCTGCAGCTCGACCCGGTCGCCCGGGCCGCGGGCGCGCTCACGACGCTCGGCGTCGTGCTGTCGGTCGGCGCCGTGCTGACCGGCCACGGCAGCGGCCGGGTCGGCTTCGAGATGCCACGCGGCCTCGCCGTCGTCATCGCACTCGGCCAGCTCCTCGTGCTCGGTGTCGTGCTGCGTACGGTCGCGAAGCGGGTGACCGACGAGGTGCACCCGGCGCTGTGGTTCATCGTCGCGGCGTTGCTGGCGGCGCCGTTCGTCGTCGCCGCCGGTGCGCTGCCCGGCGTCCACGGCGTCAACGACGAGATCGTCCTCGCGTTCGGCCTCTCCGGCCTCAAGCTGCTCTGGCTCGTGCCGCTCGGCATCGGCGTCGCGCTGTACGCCGTCCCGGCCGCCGCGCGCGCGCCGCTGCACAGCCGGCAGCTCGCGCTCGTCGCGTTCTGGGGCTGGTTCCTGTTCGCGCCGTTCGCCGGGCCGGTGCGCCTGCTCGGCGGGCCAGCGCAGGAGTGGCTCGAAACGGTCGGCATCGCCGCGACCGTCGCGCTGACCGTGCCGCTGCTCGCCGTCGTCGTGCTGCTGCTGTCGACGTACGCCCGCCGCACCTCGCTCGCGCACGGCGCCGACCTCCGCTTCGCGCTCGCGGGCGTCGGCCTGCTCGCGGTGTGGGGCGCGCTCGCCGTGACGTCGGCGTCGCGCACCGCCGGTGACTTCCTGCACTCGACGGTCGCCGCCGACGGGCTCGCCGAGCTCGCGTTGTTCGCGGCAGGGGCGTTGCTGCTGGCGGGGACGTTCCACTGCCTGCCCGCGGTGTCCGGCAACCGGCTCGCCAACCCGCGCGTCGCCGGTGCCGCCGTCTGGCTGCTGGCGGGTGGCGCGCTGCTCGTCGCGCTCTCGCTCTACGCCGCCGGGTACGTCCAGGGCGTGCTCTGGGAGGAAGGCATCCGTAGCGGCGACCCGACGTACATCGGCACCGGCTGGCTCGTCGTCACCAACGCGATCCGCCCGTTGCTCTGGCTCCGCGTCGCTGGCGAGGGGCTGGTGATGCTCGCGTGGTGCGCGGCGTTCCAGCAGGTCTTCTCGACCGCGTCGTACGGCGACCCGCTGGTCGCGGAGGGCGAGTAGCGATGCGCCGGATGACCCTGCTCCCCGTCCTCGCCGGACCCGCGTTGCTCGTCGGCGCGGGCTACGCCGTGACCGTGGTCGCGCCCGCGACCGCGAAGGTCAACACGCACCGCACCGCGGAGACGCGGACGTACACCAAGGGCGCGCTCAAGGGTCACGGCCTCTACGGAGCGAACGGCTGCGTCTCCTGCCACACGCTCGCGCGCCGCGACGCGTTCACCGACGCGGGACTCGCCGATCGGACGACGCTGCCGAGCGAGGACCTCAACGACCGCCCGGCCCTGCAGGGCGAGGCGCGCTACGGCCCCGACCTCTCCTGCGTGGGCGACCGCATCGAGGGCGACACCAAGGACGCGAAGATCGAGGCGACGATCGCCTACCTGCAGGACCCGGCGTCGGTGCACCCCGGCACGACGATGCCGTCGTACCGGTTCCTCGAGATCGCCGACCTGCGCCGCCTCGCGACGTACCTCGTCGAGCACACCTGCACCGCGGAGGCCGCGCCGTGACCGAGCGCCCGCTGTTCGTCGACCCCATCGCGATCGGCGCCGGGGACGACGTCGACGACGCGCGCGCGCCGTGGTGGTTCGTCGCCGTGGCGGTGGTCCTGCTCGGCGTCGCGGCGTACTACCTCGGGTCGTTCTGGAGCGGCCCGCGCGACTCGTCGCCGCACCGCTTCCAGCCCGGCCGCGAGGTCTACGAGCAGGTCGGTCACACCTCGACGTAGCCGTAGCGGTCGCGCACCAGGCGGTTGAACGTCTCGCCCGCCGACTCGCTCGCCAGCACCGCCGCGGGGACCGAGCGTGGCACCGCGAAGTAGCGATAGACGCGACCGGTCGTGAACTCGACCTCGAGGGTGTTCGAGCTCGGGTCGAAGCCGATCGAGGCGATCACCGACGAGTCGACAGCGGTCCTCCGCACGGGAGTAGCACGCCACGCGGCGCCGCCGATTACCCTGACGCCGTGGCGTACGCCGATCTCCGCGAGTTCCTCAGCCGCCTCGACCGCGCGGGCGAGCTCCGCCACGTCGGCGCCAAGGTCGACCCGCACCTCGAGATCACCGAGATCGTCACGCGCGTCGTCCGCGACCGGGGCCCCGCGCTCGTCTTCGACGACGTGCTCGGCTCGGCGATGCCGCTCGCCATCAACGTCTTCGGCACCGAACGCCGGATGGCCCTGGCGCTCGGCGTCGACGCCCTCGACGACATCGGCCACCGCATCGCCGAGCTCGTCAAACCGGAGCTGCCGCACGGCTTCTCCGGGCTACGCGAGAGCATCGGCAAGATCCTGTCCTTGAAGTCGGTTCCCCCGAAGAAGGTCAAGAGCGGGCCGTGCCAGGACGTCGTCTACACCGGCGACCAGGTCGACCTCTACGCGCTCCCCGCGTTGCACACCTGGCCGCTCGACGGCGGCGCGTTCATGAACCTCGGGTTGACCCACACCAAGCACCCGGTCGACGGCACTCGGAACCTCGGCATGTACCGGCTGCAGCGCCACGACGCGCGCACCGTCGGCATGCATTGGCAGATCCACAAGGACAGCAACGCCCACCACGCCGTCGCCGAACGCCGTGGCGAACGCCTCCCCGTCGCCATCGCGTTCGGCTGCGACCCCGCGGTGACGTACGCCGCGAGCGCGCCGCTGCCCGGCATCGACGAGTACCTGTTCGCCGGGTTCCTCCGCGGCGAGCGGGTCGAGCTGGTCGACTGCAAGACCGTGCCGCTGCAGGTCCCGGCGAACGCGCAGATCGTCCTCGAGGGCTGGCTCGAACCGGGGGAGCGGCGACCGGAGGGACCGTTCGGCGACCACACCGGCTTCTACACGCCGGTCGAGCCGTTCCCCGCCCTCACGGTCGAGTGCATGACCATGCAACGCGACCCGGTGTTCCAGACGATCGTCGTCGGGCGGCCGCCGCAGGAGGACGCGTGGCTCGGCAAGGCGACCGAACGCATCTTCCTGCCGCTGATCCAGCTGACGGTCCCGGAGATCGTCGACTACGACCTGCCGGTCGAGGGCGTGTTCCACAACTGCGCGATCGTCTCGATCGACAAGCGCTACCCGAAGCACGCGCAGAAGGTCATGAACGCCATCTGGGGCGCGGGCCTGCTCTCGCTGACGAAGCTCATCGTCGTCGTCGACGCGGACTGCGACGTGCACGACTACTCCGAGGTCGCGTGGCGGGCCTTCGGCAACGTCGACTACGC
>CBQZLL010000254.1:0-4479 GCA_967749945.1 uncultured Frankiaceae bacterium | reverse complement strand
GCCGGGCTGGCGGATCGCGCCCCGGGAACCGGTCGGGTAAGGGTGCTTTTTCTTGGGGTTTGGGACCACCCCCCGCCCCGGCGGGCCGCCCGCCGCTACTGGTGAGTAGCGGCGCCGCCGTTCACCAGGTCGTGCTTGGCGCCCGCCGCTACTCACCAGTAGCGTGCGAGGCCACCCGATTCGAGGAGGCCTGCCATGCCCGGTCGCCGGTCGCTCTCCCTCACCCGTGAGGTGCTGCACGAGCTCAGTGCCGCGGACCTCAGCGCGGTCGTCGGCGCGAACGACACCGGCCAGACCGACGCCAGTTGCCTGCACTACATCAGCTGCTGGCAAATCGAGTGCCTGTTCACGCTGACCTGCCCGACCGGCGGGTGAGACCTACGCCGTTGTGCTCGCGCCGCGTTGATACTAGACATTTCGGACATGCCCCCGACCCGCGTCCTCGCCGTCATGTCCGCGCTTGCCGTCGTCGGGCTCGGCGCGCCGCCGTCGTCCGGTGTCTCGCCCGGCGGCTTCGTGTCGGCGAACGTCACCTGGGTCGCGACGATCCCCCTCGACGCCCCCGCGATCAGCGGCAAGGTCGTCACGGTCGGCGGCCAGCGCCGGTTCTACGTCACCGGTGTCAAGGGCCTGACGATCTACGACGTTACCAACCCCGCGCGGCCGCTGCCGCTGGGTGCCATCGCCAACCCGAACTGGGAGAACGAGTCGGCCGCGATCTCCGCCGACGGCAGCGTGGTGTTCCTCGCGTCGGACCCGGCGTTCCAGCAGCCGCCGGTGACGTACGTCCTCGACACCTCGCTCGTCACCGCGCCGCACGTTGTCGGCGTCATCACCGAGGGCACCCACACGACGACCTGCGCCGACAGCGCGTGTAACTACCTCTACGGCAACTACGGCTGGATCTACGACGTCCGCGACCGCGCCCACCCGGTGCGGGCCGGCTCGTTCGCCGGCGCGGTGCACTATGCGAGCCGCGACGCGGCCGGCCTGCTGTGGGCAGACGACCAGCTCATCGACCCGCGTACCGACCCGGAGAACCCGACGGTGACGACGGTCGGCACGGGCGGCTGGCACGGCAACCTCCGGCCGAACGCCGCGCAGTGGTCCGCGCGCTCGGCGGGCAACACGAGCATGCCGCTCCAGCCCGGTGAGCTCGTCATCGGCGGCGACGAGACCTGGCTCGCGCCGGGTACGTGCACGGACGCGAGCGCCGGCCTCTCGACGTGGAGCGTCATCAACTTCGACAAGGGCACGCAGGCCGTGCAGCTCGACTCGATCACGCCTGTCAACGGCACGTACGTCGACGGGAACCCGACGGTCGATCCCGTCGGGTGTTCGAGCCACTGGTTCGACTACCGGAACGGCATCGTCGTGGCGGGCTGGTACGACCACGGCGTCAGGTTCGTGACGGTGAACGAGCAGACCGGAGACCTCGCGGTCAGCGGGTTCTTCCAGCCGGTCGCGACCGAGGCTTGGGGCGCCTACTGGATCGACGACGAGTACGTCTACACGGTCGACGCGGTGCGCGGCCTCGACATCCTGCGGTACGACCGGTCGGCGCCCGCGTCCCCCGCGTCGCCGCCATCGCGCAACAGCCAACCGCTGACGCCCGCGACGCGTCACGAGGTGTACGTGTGCCGCCCGCGCGCCGTGACCGGATAGGGTCCGCGCCATGCATCGACTCGTCGTTCTCGCCGCCGGCCTCGCCACCGCCGCCGGCCTCGCGCTCGGTCTCGCTCCCGCGTCCGCGACCTGCATGGACACGTTCGACAAGGGCGGCGTCCACATCTACTCCTGCTCGCCTCCGGGCGGACCCGCGACGACGTACATCTGCGTCGGCGACATCTGCACGACGAGCTGACGCGATACGCGGCTCAGCCCACCAGCGCCGCCGCCGTCGGCACTTCCCGCTCCTCGAGCCAGGACGTGATCGCGGGGTACCAGGCCGGGCACGCGTCGTAGAACCCGCGCAGGATCGGGCTCTGTCTGAACATGTCCGCGATGTAGTCGCTCCACGCCGTGCGGTCTACCGGCTCGTACGTCTTCGCCATGTCCCACAGGCACTCGAACGCGTCGATGACGAACTCCGCCACTGCGAGTGCGCGGTTGCGGTCGACGGACGCGTCGACTGCGGCGTTCTCGTAGAACAGCGGTCGCAGCTCCGGGTGCTCGATGAACAGCCGGTCGATGTCGAGGGTGAGCTCGGTGGCGTCGCCGTAGTTCGACACCGAGACGCTCGACCGGTGCGTCTGCACGGCGACGGCGACGGAGATCAGCGACACCCCGAGCGCGGAGACGGCGAGGGGATCCACGGCGTCAGCCGATCGACGCGATGGCGTCGGCGATGACGGGCGAATCCGCGGGCAGCTCGTAGCCCTCCTCGTAGACCGCGCGGACGAGCCGGCCGAGGTCGTCGCCCGGCGGCACGCCACCGTCACCGGTCGCGGCCCACATGAGGTACATCGGCTCGGTCCCGGTGTCGTCGAGGTTGACCGCGTGGAAGCCCCGCACCGGGAGGCGCAACGCGCCGAGCCGCTCGTAGAAGCGGATGCGGCGACGGCGTTCCTCCGCCTCCTCGGCGTCAGCGGTGTCGGCCGGGTCCTCGACCTCGAAGATGACCGCCGCGACGTCGCGGGCCCGCTCCGCCTCGTCGAGCAACGCCCGCCACAGGCCGCTGCCGAGCCCGCGCCCGCGCAAGCCGGACCGGACGGCGAAGTACTCGACGTAGCCGGTGCGCAGGCCACGCAACGGCAGCACCGTGCCGAAGCCGAGGGGTCGCGCGCCGTCGGTCAGGACGAGGACGAGCCGTTCACCCGCGGTTGCGGACGCGACGATCTCGGCGAACGGCATGCGCTGCCGGATGGGGAACGCCTCGACGTAGATGTCCTCGACGTCCCGCAGCGCCCGGGCGTCGAGATCGGTGGCGAGCACAGTCGAGACCCCCGCTCCTGTCACGGCATCGACACTCGCACGGCGCCCGCGTGGACACAATGCTCTCGACGCGTGCGCCGACGGGGAGCGCACACCGAGAGGCCGGAGTTGACATGGACGGATTCCGGAAGTTCCTGCTGCGCGGCAACGTCGTCGCCTCGCGGTCGGCGTCGATCGGGCGCGATCGGCGGCGAGCCGGACCGACTTCCTCAACGCCGCCGTCGCGTTCACTCGGGGCAGTCCCGCGTCGGCGCGGGCGCCTCTCGGCGATCCCGGCCGCCGCGTCGCGGTGCGCGTTCTGCACCGCGACGTCGGCTCCGGAGTGACCTACGAGAAGACCTGCATCGGGAAGAAGTCCTGCGCGCTCGACAGGCCGTCGAGGTGGAAGTTGACGCCCTCGAGCAGGTCGGACGGCGCGATGACGCGGTGGATGTCCTTGAGCAGGCACGACTCGCTGATGTCGTCGCACACGGTGTACGCCTTGTCCTCGAACCCGCCGTCGCTGAGCGCTGCGCTGCAGCCCCACGGCGTGCCGTAGCTGTGGAAGAACGGCGCCGACTGGTCGTCGGCGCTGTAGATGATCGGACCGTTGATGGAGCCCGCTCGCAGGTCGAAGTAGACCTTGAGATCGGAGTCGAACGCTCCGCCGCAGCCGCTCTGGTCGAACGTGAAGTCCACGCCGCCGACGCTCGGCTTGCCCGGTGCCACGGCCTCGCGCGCGGCGTCCGTGGGGTTGCGGCCGCGGTCGGACTGCAACGTCGCGAACACCGCCTTCACCGGCAGCGTCACGGCGCCGATCGTGACCTGGTCGCCGACGATCGCGTCGACCGGCTCGGATGCGCCTTGCGGGTCGAGGAACTCACCCTGCAACTGGAGGCAGAGCGCCTCGATGTCGGTGTGCGGGCTCGCCGGAGTGGCGGTCTGCAAGCGCTGGACGACGGTGTCGGTGTTCGTCGCGTCCGGGAACTGTGCGCAGCCCTTGACGCCCGAGAAGTGGATCGGGCCGTAGTGGGTGCCGCCGCTGGCGGTCTGGAACAGGTCGTACGCCGAGTGGACCTGGACGACCGGGTCGGCAGTCGCGGGGCCGCTGGTCACGGCGCCCTGGAGGGCGACGACGGTGGCGGTGGCGAAAAGTGCTGATCGCTTCATGGTGAGCTCCCCCTCATCAAAAACGGCATGTACGCCGCAGCATGTGACAAAACGGACACTACGGCAAGGAAAATCGCGACCGCTCGTCCTTCGTCACGATCCGCCCTAGAGTGTGCGTCCCCCTTGGACCGCCCGGAGGAGACCCATGAAGCGCCGCCTCGTACTTGCCCGCGAGACGCTCACCGAGCTCACCCCGCAGGACCTGCGCGACGTCGTCGGCGGCGCGACCATCGGCGACGCCTGCGGTACCCGGATCACGGTGCTCGTCAGCGGCTGCCCGTCGGACCCGCGGTTCTGCGAGTACAACACCGACTTCTGCTGAGGGCGTGTCTCCCGAACCCATGACCTGCTGCGCGGCGCCCAGCCCGGCGCCTCGCTTCGTTGTCGTCGGCCCCG
>CBQZLL010000253.1:0-4495 GCA_967749945.1 uncultured Frankiaceae bacterium | reverse complement strand
AGGCCGTCCTCGACGCGATGACGACGTACTACGAGCAGCACCACGCCAACGTGCACCGCGGCATCTACGTCCTCGCCGAGGAAGCGACGGCGCTGTACGAGGGCGCGCGCGACACGGTGGCGGCGTTCGTCAACGCGGACGACCGCTCGGAGGTCGTCTTCACGAAGAACTCCACCGAGGCGCTCAACCTCGTCGCCCGCGTGCTCGGCGACGACGGCCGGCTCGAGCCCGGTGACGAGATCGCCGTCACCGAGATGGAGCACCACTCGAACATCGTGCCGTGGCAGCTCCTCGCGCAGCGCACCGGCGCGACGTTGCGCTGGCTCGGGCTCACCGACGAGGGGCGGCTCGACCTGGCGAACCTCGACGAGATCGTCAACGAGCGGACGAAGGTCGTGTCGTTCGTCCACCAGTCGAACATCCTCGGCACCGTCAACCCGACGTCGCAGATCACCCGGCGCGCGCGGGCGGTTGGCGCGCTCGTGTGCGTCGACGCCTCGCAGTCGGTGCCACACCGCACGGTCGACGTCCAGGACCTCGGTGCCGACTTCGTCGCGTTCACCGGGCACAAGATGCTGGGGCCCACGGGAATCGGCGTTCTCTGGGGGCGCCGCGAGCTGCTCGACGCGCTCCCGCCGTTCCTCGGCGGCGGCGAGATGATCGAGACCGTCACGATGGCCCGGTCGACCTGGGCCGAGCCGCCGCACAAGTACGAGGCCGGCACGCCGAACATCGCCGAGGCGGTCGGGCTCGCCGCCGCCGTGCGCTACCTCTCCGACGTCGGCATGGACGACGTCCTCGCGCACGAGAAGGAGCTCGTCTCGTACGCGCTTCCGGCGCTCGAGTCGGTGAGCGGGCTGCGGATCGTCGGGCCGCGGACCGCCGTGTCGCGCGGCGGCGCGATCTCGTTCACGCTCGGCGACCTGCACCCGCACGACGTAGGCCAAGTCCTGGACGAGCTCGGCATCGCGGTCCGCGTCGGCCAGCACTGTGCCGCGCCCGTGTGTGCGCGGTACGGCGTCCCCGCGACGACGCGCGCGTCGTTCTACCTCTACACGACGACCGACGAGATCGACGCGCTCGTCGAGGGCCTTCAGTACGTCAAGAGGTTCTTCCGTGCAGCTTGAGTCGATGTACCAGGAGATCATCCTGGACCACTACCGCAACCCCCACCACCAGGGCCTGCGCGAGCCGTACGACGCCGAGGCGCACCACGTGAACCCCACGTGTGGCGACGAGGTGACCGTGCGGGTGAAGGTCTCCGACGGTGTGGTCGAGGACGTGTCGTACCAGGGCTCCGGCTGCTCGATCTCGCAGGCGTCCGAGTCGGTGATGACCGACCTCGTCATCGGGCGCCCGGTGACCGAGGCGCTCGCGACCGCCGACGAGTTCCTCGCCATGCTGCAGGGCGGCGACCCGGACGAGGACGTGCTCGAGGACGCGGTGGCGTTTGCCGGTGTCGCGAAGTACCCGGCGCGGGTCAAGTGCGCGTTGCTCGGGTGGATGGCGTGGAAGGAGGCGTCGGCGCGGGCCGTGGCGGGAGAGGTGTCGGCATGAGCGAGACGGCTAGTGTCGCGGACGTCACCGAGGCGATGCGGGACGTCGTCGACCCGGAGATCGGCATCAACATCGTGGATCTCGGTCTGGTGTACGGGATCAATGTCGACGGGGACAACGTCGCGACTCTGGACATGACGCTGACGTCCGCCGCGTGCCCGCTCACCGACGTCATCGAGGACCAGACCCGGTCGGCGCTCAAGGACCTGGTCACGGACTTCCGGATCAACTGGGTCTGGATGCCGCCGTGGTCGACCGAGAGCATCACCGATGACGGGCGCGAGCAGATGCGCGCCCTGGGGTTCAACATCTAGGTCGGCGTGCGCCCGGGGCATCCCCGCTCTCTAGGGCGGCTACGCCGCTTTAGTCGTTCGCGGGGATGCCCCGGGCACCCGCCTTCCTTCCTCATGACCGGTGGCGGTCTCGGAAGGCTCTCGTCTTCGCTCTGTTGCCGCAGACCGCCATCGAGCACCAGCGGCCGGAGCGGTTGCGCGACCCGTCGTAGAACGCGTACCGGCAGGTGTGCATGTCGCACAGCTTCAGGCGGTCCCAGCGGCCCTCCAGGGCGAGGCGGACGGCCGTGACGACGATCGGGCCCAACGGGTGGTCCGAGGCCAGCGCGACGTCGCTGTCGGCGGTGACCGCTGCGTGCAGGGGGACGCCGGCGAGGTTGGCGGGCGGGGGAGTGCGGCCGTCGGCGGCGGCGCGCAGCGCGTTCCTGACCAGGCGGGCCTGGTCGGCGCGCAGGCCCCTGACGGGCAGGCCCCGATGGCGGAACCAGCCGCGTGCTGCTCTGTCGTCGAGGAGCTCTTCGTCCTGCGTCTCCTCGTCAACGGTGTTGAGGAAGTCGACGAGCAGGTCGAGGTCCTGGTTCGGAATCACGACACCAGCATAGCGGTTTTAGTGGTTGACACCAGAGGGTGGTAACTGACAAGATGCAGTTGGTGGTTACCTGACATGGAGGTGGCACGATGACCGTCTCGATGACCGAGCCGATCGCGTACGAGCACGGAGCCGACTTACGGCGCGAAGCGGACGACTTCCGGCGCGTCCACGGTCGCGCGGACCGGGTCACCCCACGGACGGGGCATCGGTCGTTCGCGGGACTGTTTACGGCGCACCGGCGGCCCACTGTCCTCGGGTGCCAGGCGTGCTGACCAAGCCGGTCGGCACCGTCGTGACCGTGGTCCTCGACTGCCACGTGCCGGCGGCGCTCGCCGAGTTCTGGGGGACGCTCCTCGACCTCCCGGTCGTGGAGAAGGAGGACGACTGGTGGCAGCTCGCGCCGACCGCCGGTGGGATGTCGATCGCGTTCCAGCGGGTCGAGCGCTACCGCCGGCCGAGCGCGGCCCGGCCACAGCAGCTGCACCTCGACGTCAAGGTCGACGACCTCACCGCCGCTGAGGACGTGGTCCTCGGCCTCGGCGCCGAGGTCCGGAGCGACGTCCACCCGGGCGCCGGCTCGCCGTGGCGGGTCTACGCCGACCCGGCCGGCCACCCGTTCTGCCTCGTCACGAGCTAGGCGTCGGTCGGCGGCACGCACAGAACATCGTGATCTTGGCAATGGTTTGCACCGTATAGGTGCAGAACCTCGCCAAGATCACGGGCATGGGGACGGCTACGGCCCCGTACGCTGACTCCTCGTGATCACGGTCAGCGACGTGGAGCTGCGCGCGGGAGCGCGAGTGCTCATCGAGCACGCGTCGTTCCAGGTCGCCCGCGGGGACCGGATCGGGCTGGTCGGCCGTAACGGCGCCGGGAAGACGACGCTGTTGAAGGTCGTGGCGGGGGAGGCTCTCCCGGCGGCTGGTGGCGTACGCAAGGGTGTCGTCGGTTACCTGCCGCAGGACCCGCGCACCGGCGACCTGGACCAGCTCGCGCGCGACCGCATCCTGTCCGCCCGCGGCCTCGACCGGATCCTCCGCGACCTGCGCGCCGCCGAGTCGTCGATGGCGAGCGCCGACGACGAGACGCGCGACAACGCGATGACCCGCTACGCCCGTCTGGACGAGCGTTTCCACGTTCTCGGTGGGTGGGCAGCGGAGAGCGAGGCCGCGTCGATCGCGTCGTCGCTCGGCCTGCCCGAGCGAGTACTCGTCCAGCCGCTCGGCACCCTCTCCGGTGGGCAGCGCCGTCGCGTCGAGCTGGCGCGCATCCTGTTCAGCGGCGCGGAGACGCTGCTCCTCGACGAGCCGACCAACCACCTCGACGCCGACTCGATCGCCTGGCTGCGCGACTTCCTCAAGCGGCACGAGGGCGGGCTCGTCGTCGTCAGCCACGACGTCGGCCTGCTCGACGCGACCGTGAACAAGGTGTTCCACCTCGACGCCAACCGGGCCGCCCTCGACGTCTACAACGTCGGCTGGCAGACCTACCTCACGCAGCGTGAGACCGACGAACGCCGCCGCAAACGGGAGCGCGCCAACGCGGAGGCGCAGGCCGCCGCGCTCCAGGCGCAAGCCGACCGGATGCGCTACAAGGCGACGAAAGCGAAGGCCGCGCAGAGCATGGAGAAGCGCGCGCATCGCCTGCTCGAAGGGCTCGACGAGGTCCGCTCGCACGACCGCGTCGCGAAGCTCAGGTTCCCCGACCCGCTGCCGTGCGGCCGTACGCCGCTCACCGCGACGCGACTGTCGAAGTCGTACGGCAGCCTCGAGGTGTTCACCGACGTCGACCTCGCGATCGACCGCGGCTCGCGGGTCGTCATCCTCGGCCTCAACGGCGCCGGCAAGACGACGTTGCTACGCATCCTGTCGGGGCTCGAACCGCCCGACACCGGCGCGGTCGTCGCGGGCCACGGCCTGCGGCTCGGCTACTACGCGCAAGAGCACGAGACCATCGACCCGGCGCGCTCGGTCATCGACCACGTGCAATCCGTCTCGCCCGACGCGGACGCGGCGTCGCTGCGGCGGTTGCTGGGCGCATTCCTGTTCTCCGG
>CBQZLL010000252.1:0-4539 GCA_967749945.1 uncultured Frankiaceae bacterium | reverse complement strand
GACCTCGCGCTCGACGACGACCTCCACGCGGCGCGCCTCGTACGTGGCAAGCGCCGACGCGAGCGCGCGCCGGATCGCCGCGGAGCCGGCGGGCAGCTTCACGACTTCGGCGGCCCCCGCGCGGACGAGCAGGATCGGCGCAGGCAGCTCGGTGAGCGTGCCCGCGACGACGACAACCGTCTCGGGGTGCAGGGCGTGCAGTTTCGCGACACGTCGCATCCCGGTCATCGTCAGCTCGCTCGGGCCGACGACGAGCACCGCGACCGGGTGCGCCGCGAACGCCGCCTCGACCTCGGCATGCTTCGCGAACACCTGGACGTCGGGCTCGTCGGGCAGCGCGGCGACCGCCTTCGCCAGGCCCTTGATCAGGGCGTCGCTACGGTCGAAGACGACGACGTGGTGTGCTGGCGTCACGTAGCTCCCTTCCCGGTCGACGCGAGCGAGAAGTAGAGCGAGTGCTGAGCGGCCTGCGCGTTGACGATCTTCAACGCTTCGGCCTCGCTCACCGCGAGCAAGAAGTCGAGGTTGCCAGGACCGGCCTGGACCGCGGTCGCCTCGCCGGTGCCCGCGCCGGGCGTCGTCGCGATGACCGTGATGCCGTGCAGGAGCACGGTCGTGCGCACGTCGTTGCCGACCCGCGTCGACTCGTAGATATCGATGCGGTTGCCCGGCACGACGTAGCGCAGGGCGCCGGGTGCGAAGCCGAGCTCGACGCCGATGCCCTTCTTTCCCGACGGCAGGACGACACCGCCCGACGCGGTCGTCGCGCGGACACCGAACATCCCACGGGTGACGACCTGCTTGGCCGACAGGGCGACGAGCGCGACCTGCCCGTTGAGCGCGCCGGTCGTCGTCACCGCGTCGGCGGGGATCGCGTTGGTGTCGACCTCGCGGACTGCAAGCGCGGCGCCCGCGGCCGGTGTGCCGGTGGCGACGTCGCGCGTCACCACGACCACGGCCCTGGTGCTGCCGCTCGGGCCGTCGTCGTTGCCGCGCAGGTAGGCGACCGCGACGGCCGCACCGAGGACGGCGAGTACGACGCCGACCACGATGATGATGTTGTTGCGGCTCCTCACAAGGCGGCCCTCACTCTTCTCTCGCGCTTGCTGTCGAGGTCATGGTCACGTCGTTCTCGGGGAAGGTGGGGCCGTTTCCGGAAATTCGTGACACGCCGTTGGCGACTTTCCCGAGGACGGACAGGTCGACGGTGGTGCGAACGGTCAAGGTCACGGTGTCGCCGGCCCGCGCGGGGAGCGGCGAGGCGTGGTTCGCGCTGTTCTCGTCGATCTCGGTGCAGGTTGCGCCGCGGCACACCGTGACGACGACGGCGAGGTCGGCGTCGTTCGCCGCGTCGCGCGCGAACGTCCTGATGTCGTCGTACGACGGGCGGCGACTCAGCGTGCCGCCGGGCGTGCGGGTGCCGTTCGAGGAGACGGCGGTGGCGTAGCGCAACGTCGCGGTGCTCGCCTTGGTAGCCCGCTGGTAGCCGCGCATCATCGCGTAGATCGGCAGCGCGCCGAAGGCGACGAACATGAGCAGCGACAGGAAGATCGCGAGCTCCAGCGCCGCCACGCCGCGGTCCCCCCGCCCGCGCGTCACGTCGTGTCCTCGACGCGCGCCTCGCCGCTGCCGGTGATGACGAGCGGACCGGGGCGCTGCATGAAGAAGCCCAGGATGTTCGAGAACGGGTTGTCGAGCTGGTGCGTCACGCGGACCTGGACGAACCCGCGCGGCGTCGTCGCGGCCGGACCGCCCGGGCACGACGCGGGCGGTACCGAACCGGTGCGGTCGCTGACGACGACGCCCGACGAGACGACCGAGAACGACGAGAGGTGGCTGTTCACAGCGTCGACGACGTCGCACTGGCCGTAGGCGTACGTGCCGTCAGTCGTGGGGACGGCCGCGTACCGGGCGGCACGCTGCGCGGCGCGGTCGATCTGCGCCTGGGTGAAGAGCTGCCACGCGAAGTAGCCGACGATCCCGATGAGCACGAAGAACAGCGGCACGACGAGCGCGAACTCGACGGCCGTGCTACCGGTCTCGTCACGCCTCATCAGAGTCCCCCGCAGAGGATCACGCAGGTCGGCGAGATGGAGACGGTCGGCGACGGCGAGACCGTGACCGTCGGCGAGACGGTGACCGGCGGGGTCGTCACCGTCGGCAGTGTGGGCGACGGCAGTGTGGGCAACGGCGTCGGCGACTCGGTGACCGTCGGCGAGACACTCGGCGCCGGCGTCGCGCTGAGGATCGCGCACGCGGTGTTCGGCGTCGGCACCGGCAGCGTCGCCGCGCAGGCGTACGTCGGCACCGGCTGGGTCGTGTCAGGGTCGTACCGCTCGTCGCCGTCGCCACGGACCAGGGCGCCGCGGAACGCGCCCGACGCCTGCGACGCGTGCACCGGCACCGTGGCGAAGTTGTGGTCGCCGATGTCCTGGACGAGCACTGGCGTCGCGTCGAAGAACGGCGCCTCGTAGATCCCCGTCAGCGGGTCGACGAACGGCGTCGTCGCGGCGCGGACGCAGTCGTCGTCGGGGGTCGGCGTCGAGACGTCGGGCGCCAGGTCGATCGCGCCGGGCTCGGTGCACGCCACCGGCACCACACCGACCTGGACGGCGACGACCTCCTCGCCGCTCGCGGCCGCGTCCGCCAGGACCTCGTCGGCGGTGGGCGCGTCGCCGGACGGCGGGTCGTAGACCTGCCCGAGCGTGTCGCGGAGGCAGCGCGTCACCCGCAGGCTCTGCAACGGCCCCACGCCCGGCGTCGGCGGCGGTTGCGGAACGGTCGGGTCGACACCGGTGTACACGCCGTTGAGCTGGTCGACGGTCACGCCCGCCGCACGGACCGCGGCGTCCGCGATCGCGTCGACCTCGTCGAGCAGCGCCAGCATCTGCTGCTGCGCCGAGAGCAGCAGCGCGTTGAGGTTCACCGGGTCGACGTGGATGGTCCCGGCGCCCTGCGGCACGTCGACACCCTGCCCAGACGCCGCCGACACGACCTCATCCGGGACCGGTTCGATCGTGTGGCCCTGGTAAACCGGGACGACGACAGCGTTCTTCACGACGCGGCGCGCGCTGGCGCGGCCGTTCGGCTGCGACGCCCTGTTGAACACCGGCTCGCGGACCGGCTGGTCGATCGTCACGCTGACCTCGGGGCAGATGAGGCTCGGCAACGACGTGTCGAGATGGATGCCGAACGCCGCCAGGGCCTCCCGCACCGTCGCGACCTGTGGCGCGGCCTGCGTGTCGAGCGCGCCGGTCGCCTGGTCGGTCGCGGTCTGGCCGAAGCCGAGGAGCGGGCTGCCGGTCGCGAGCTCGACGCCGATCCGCTTGCTGCCCGTCGACGGATCGGGGTCGCACGACGGCTGGGTGTCGTCGCTGCCTTCGTAGAAGCGATTCGCGTACGTCGCCGCGTCCGGCGACATGGCCGCGCGCGCGGCGTCGCACGCGACGTTGAGGCTGACGTCGGAGGCGCCGAGCGCGGGCGGGACCGCGAACGGGCCTACCCCCGCGCAGTCGTTCGGCAGCGTCACGCCGCTCGGCACCTGGTCCGCGACGGGCGGCAGCCCGACGGTCCCGCACGGCGTGAGTTCGGCCGGCGGAGTGAGACCAGCGAGCGCCGCGATCGTCTGGACACTCGGGTACGTCACCGGCGACGTCACGCCCGCGACGTCCTCGTACGGGAAGTCGGCAGCGAGGAACGCCGTCGCCGCGGCGCGGACCGCGGCAGTGTCGGCGGCGCGCTGCGTCTCGTGCTCGCTCGCCGACCAGACGTACGCGGCCATCGCGAGCGCGACCGTCAGCAGGACGACCGGGAAGGTGACCGCGGCCAGGACAGCGACGGACCCGGTGTCCGTGCGCCGAAACTGGGACAACACCGGGTTCCTCCCGCACGCGAAGTCATTCCCAAGGATTTAGGACATCGCGCGCTTTCACCATGGTGGCCGGGAGGCATTTCGTCCTGGCCATAATGGGCTAGCGCGCTGCGCACACGGAGTAATGTTCGGCAGGCCGGAAGGCCCAACTTGACTACCTTGCCGAAAGATCCGTTTCGCGCGGAAAATGCGAAAAGCCCGGTCCCGCCATAGCGGCGGGGCCGGGCCTTCGGTCGCGGTGCGCCCTGATAGTAGGGCTCGGCGAACGGCCCGGATCGGTTCGGCCGTCCCAGAACCTCGTGATCTTGGCGAGGTTGTGCACCGTATGCGTGCAGAACATCGCTAAGATCACGAGATGTGGGCTGGCGAAGCACGCCGCGACGAGCGTTTCGCCAAGCCCCACTAGTCGGTCGGGCCGACCGTCGTCTTCTGGATCTGCATGAGGAACTCGGCGTTGCTCTTCGTCGACTTGATCTTGTCGATGAGCAGCTCGAGGGCCTGGCCGGTCTCCAGCGCGTGCAGGACGCGGCGGAGCTTCCAGGTGATGGCCAGCTCGTCCGGCGACATGAGCAGCTCTTCCTTGCGGGTGCCCGACGCGTCGACGTCGACCGCCGGGAAGATCCGCTTGTCCGCGAGCTTCCGGTCGAGCTTGAGCTCCATGTTCCCGG
>CBQZLL010000251.1:0-4613 GCA_967749945.1 uncultured Frankiaceae bacterium | reverse complement strand
CGATCCTGACAGCGGCCAGGCCGAGCACCGCAGCTCAACCCTCACAGATCACGAGATGTGGGCTGGCGAAGCACGCCGCGACGAGCGTTCCGCCAAGCCCTACTAGAGGTAGCCGTACCGCGCGAGCTGCCACAGCCAGCTCGCCGCGACGAGCCCGAGCACCCACGACGTCCGCGGCCTGCCCAGCCGCCGCAGCACGCCGGTCGGCGCGAGCACGAGGGCGACCGCGCCGAGCAGGACGAACGGGTTCGTCGCGAGCGCCGCAAGCGGCCGCCCGCGCCCGAGCCGGACGAACGCCGTCGTCCCCCCGCACGCCGGGCACGGGATCCCCGTCGTCGCGCGGAGCAGGCAGAGCGTCCGCAGTCCGGCGGGACGGTGCATGCGAACGGCACCGAGCAACACCGCGGCCGTCGCCGCGACGGCGAAGCGCACGACGACGGCCCGGATCGCCCGCGACGCCGTGCGGGGGAGGGCGGTGACGTACGTCGTCATTGGAAGCTCTCGTCGAGCAAGCGGTCACACGCGCGCCGCTCCGCTTCGGTGTCGGCGTTCGCGATGCAGCTCGTGTAGTCACGCACGGTGTCACTCGACACGAGCAGGACCACGATGACGGCGCCGATGGCCATGGCCACCGCACCGACGATGATGCCGGCGAGCGCGGTGCCGCCGTTCGTCGCTTCGCCGCGTTTCGCGCGCCCGCGCCCGAGGAAGCCGAGGATCACGGCAGTCACACCGAGCGCCGCGCCGACGACGATGAACGACGTGAAGAACCCGACCAGGCCGACGACGAGGGCGGCGACGCCGAGGCCGTTGCGGGCGGGACGGGCCAGGGCGTACGGCGGCGGCCCGCCGTAACCCGGCGGATAGCCGTAGCCGGGTGGATATCCCGGCGGCGCGGGGGGTGGCGCTCCCCATGGCGCGGGCGGCCCACCGTGCTCGGGGGTCATCGGCGCTACGGTCGCCCAGGGGTCGTCCGGCGGTTCGGGCGGGGTCGTCACGCACATTCCTCCCAGGGCGTGCCCTCGTCACCCGGCGGTCGCCGGATGCCGGTCCGGTACGACTATCGTTGCGTTTCTCCCGCCCGGCGCAAGCATCCGGGCCGACCCCGGCAGGAGCAGCGCCCGTGACCGCCCGGATCGTGGTCCTCGTCTCGGGCGCGGGCACCAACCTCCAGACCCTCCTCGACGCGACCGCCGACCCGGCGTACGGCGCCACCGTCGTCGCCGTCGGCGCCGACCGCACCGGCATCGAGGGACTGGCCCGAGCGGAGCGCGCCGACGTGCCGACGTTCGTCGTCCGGCTCGAGGACTGCCGCGACCGCGACGACTTCGACGAGCGCACGCTCGCGGCGATCGTGGCGTTCCAGCCCGACCTCGTCGTGCTCGCCGGCTACATGAAGATCCTCGGCGCCCGCGTCGTCGCGAGCCTCCCGATGGTCAACACGCATCCGGCACTGCTGCCGGCGTTCCCCGGCGCGCATCCCGTACGCGACGCGCTCGCGTACGGCGTCCGCCTCACCGGCGTGACCGTGCACTTCGTCGACACGGGCGTCGACACCGGGCCGGTCATCTCGCAGGAGGCGGTCCCCGTACTCCCGAACGACGACGAGAAGACCCTGCACGAACGCATCAAGGTCGCCGAGCGCCGCCTGCTCGCCGACACCGTCGCCCGCCTGGTGCGCGGCGGCTACCGCATCGAGGGAAGGAAGGTCGTCCTGCCGTGACGCAGCGTCCGATCCGCCGCGCGTTGGTCAGCGTCTACGACAAGACCGGCCTGATCGACCTGGCCCGCGGGCTCGTCGAGGCCGGGGTCGAGATCGTCTCGACCGGCTCGACCGCCGCCCGCATCACCGAGGCCGGCCTGCCGGTGACGCCGGTGAGCGACGTGACCGGGTTCCCCGAGTGCCTCGACGGGCGGGTCAAGACGTTGCACCCCCACGTCCACGCGGGGATCCTCGCCGACCTGCGGCGGCCCGACCACGTACGCCAGCTCGCCGACCTCGGCATCGCGCCGTTCGAGCTCGCCGTCGTCAACCTCTACCCGTTCCGCGAGACCATCGCGTCCGGCGCGTCCGCGGACGCGAGCGTCGAGCAGATCGACATCGGCGGGCCGACGATGGTCCGCGCCGCCGCGAAGAACCACCCGTCCGTCGCGGTCGTCGTCTCGCCGTCGCACTACGCCGACGTGCTCGCTGCGGTCGCGGCCGGTGGCTTCACGCTGGAACAGCGGCGCGCGCTGGCGGCCGAGGCGTTCGCGCACACCGCCTCGTACGACCTCTGCGTCGCGTCGTGGTTCGCGGCGGGCGACGGGTTCCCGTCGTTCGCCGGGCGCGCGCTCACCCGCGCCGACGTCCTCCGTTACGGCGAGAACCCGCACCAGTCCGCGGCGCTGTACCTCGACCCCGACGTACCGCCCGGACTTGCGCAGGCCGAGCAGCTGCACGGCAAGCAGATGTCGTACAACAACTACGTCGACACCGACGCCGCCCGCCGCGCGGCGTACGACTTCGCCGACCCGTGCGTCGCGATCATCAAGCACGCGAACCCGTGCGGCATCGCGATCGGCACCGACGTCGCCGAGGCGCACCGGAAGGCGCACGCGTGCGACCCGGTGTCCGCATTCGGCGGCGTCATCGCCGTCAACCGCGCGGTCTCCGTCGAGCTGGCGTCGCAGATCGCAGCGATCTTCACCGAGGTGGTGGTCGCCCCCGCGTACGACGACGGCGCCGTCGAGGTCCTCGCCGCGAAGCCGTCGATCCGGGTCCTGCGCTGCCCCGACCCGGCGCCCGTACGGCTGGAGTGGCGGCAGGTCAGCGGCGGCGCGCTCGTCCAGACCCGGGACGCCCTCGACGCGCCCGGCGACGACGCCGCGACGTGGTCCGAGCAGACCGGCGTCGACGTCGAGGCCGACGTCCTGCGCGACCTCGTGTTCGCCTGGCGCGCCTGCCGCGCGGTCAAGTCGAACGCCATCCTGCTGGCCGCCGACGGCGCGACCGTCGGCGTCGGCATGGGCCAGGTCAACCGGGTCGACGCGGCGCGCCTCGCGGTGTCCCGCGCGGGCGACCGGGCCAAGGGTTCGGTCGCCGCGAGCGACGCGTTCTTCCCGTTCGCCGACGGCTTCGAGGTGCTTGCCGAGGCCGGTGTCCGCGCGGTCGTCGAGCCGGGGGGGTCGATCCGCGATGCCGAGGTGGTCGAGGCCGCGCGCAAGGCGGGTGTCGCGCTGCTGTTCACGGGGACGCGTCATTTCTTTCACTGACGCCGACCTGATCGAGTGGGAGACGGACGGCGAGACGTTCGAGGAGTGCGACTTCTCGAACGCCCGGCTCAACGCGTCGGTGCACCGCGGGAGCGCGTTCCTGCGCTGCCGGTTCCGGCGGGCCAACCTGTTCGACGTGACGTTCGCCGGGTGCAAGATGACCGGCTCGGTGTTCGAGGAGTGCGACCTGCGGCCGCTGCACGTGGAGGGCGGCGACTGGTCGTACGTCCGGCTGCGCGGCGCCGACCTGCACGGCGTGTCGTTCCGCGGCGTCCGGCTCGCCGAGGCCGACCTCACCGACGCGAACCTGACCGGGTGCGACCTCCGCGAGGCGGACCTCTCGCACGTCACGTTGCGCGGCGCGCTCCTCGACGGCACCGACTTGCGCGGCGCGACCGTCGCCGGTGTGGACCTCGCGACGCTGGACCTGCGCGGCGCGGTGCTCGACATCGCGCAGGCGGTGCAGGTCGCGCGCGGGCTCGGTGCCGTGGTGGAGTGAGGCTCATGACCGCTCGACTTCTCCCTGGCGGCCCGGTGGCCGAGGCCGTGTTCGCCGACCTCGCGCCGCGCATCGACAAGCTCGTCGGCGCGGGTCACCGCCCGGGCCTCGGCACGATCCTCGTCGGCGACGACTCGGCGAGTGCCGGGTACATCCGGATGAAGCAGGAGAAGGCCCTGGAGCTGGGCCTCACCGCGCCGCACGTCCGCCTCGGCCAGGACGCGACGCAGGAGGATCTCGTCGCGGCGATCCGGTCGATGAACGACGCCGCCGACGTCGACGCGATGCTCGTGCAGCACCCGACGCCGCCGCAGATCGACTTCGAGACCGCGTTGCTGGAGATGGACCCCGACAAGGACGTCGACGGCCTGCACCCGGTCAACATGGGTCGCCTCGCGCTGGGGTTGCCTGGTCCGGTGCCGTGCACGCCGGCGGGCATCGAGGCGTTGCTCGCGTACCACGGGGTCCCGGTGTCCGGCCGCGAGGTGTGCATCCTCGGCCGCGGTACGACGCTCGGCCGCCCGCTCGCGCTGCTGCTGTCGCAGAAGCGCCCGACGGCGAACGCCGCCGTCACCGTCGTACACACCGGCGTACCGGACTGGGACCGCTACACCCGTCGAGCCGAAATCGTCGTCGCCGCGGCGGGCGTGCCCGGCATCCTCCGGCCGGAGCACATCACGCCGGGCGCGACCGTCGTCGGCGGCGGCGTCCGGTACGAGGGCAAGCGGCTGCTGCCCGACGTCGACGAGTCGTGCGCCGAGGTCGCGGGCGCCATCACGCCGCGCGTCGGCGGGGTCGGGCCGACGACGGTCGCGATGCTGTTCAAGAACTGCGTCGAAGCGGCCGAGCGCCGCGCGGG
>CBQZLL010000250.1:0-4628 GCA_967749945.1 uncultured Frankiaceae bacterium | reverse complement strand
CCCTCCCGCCCCCCCCCCCCGACACCGCCGCGGGGCGCCGTCCTGGGCGTCGCGCAGCTGGCTGGGGGCTTGGGAGACACGCCCTACGTCGCGCGCTCGCCGAGGGCGTCGGCACGGCGTTCCTCGTCACGGCCGTCGTCGGCTCGGGCATCGCGGCACAACGGCTCACGACCGACGCCGGCCTGGCCTTGCTCGTCAACGCGCTCGCGACAGCAGGCGCGCTCGTCGCGGTCCTGCTCGCGCTCGGGCCCGGCACGCACCTCAACCCGGTCGTCAGCCTCGTCGACGCGGCGACCGGCGGGCTGCGGCCCGCGGCGCTCGCGGCGTACGTCCCGGCGCAGCTTGCCGGCGCGTGTGGCGGCGCGATGCTCGCCAACCTGATGTACAGCCGGTCCGCCGTATCACTGTCGCACCAGGCTCGTAGCGGCGGCGGGCTGCTGCTCGCCGAGGTCGTCGCGACGGCGGGGCTCGTCCTCGTCGCGTTCCGGACGGCCCGGCCGCAGGTGGCGTTCGCGGTGGCGGCGTACATCGCGGGCGCGTACTTCTTCACCAGCTCGACGAGCTTCGCGAACCCCGCGGTCACCGTCGGGCGGACACTGAGCGACACGTTCGCCGGCATCGCGCCGCGGTCGGTTGTGGCGTTCGTCGCGGCACAGGTCGCGGGCGGCGCGGTCGGCGCGGTGCTCGTCAGCCTGTTGCGTCACGAGGAGGCCAGCGCATGACCCGTCCGACCGTGTTGTTCGTCTGCGTGCACAACGCGGGCCGCTCGCAGATGGCGGCGGTGCTACTCGAAGAGCACGGCGCGGGCCGGGTCGACGTCCGGTCGGCGGGCAGCGAGCCCGCGGCATCGTTGAACCCGGCGGTGGTCGCGGCGATGCGCGAGGTCGGCATCGACCTCACCGAGCGCCGGCCGAAGCTGCTGGACGTCGCGGACGTCGAGGCGTCCGACGTCGTCGTGACGATGGGGTGCGGCGACGCGTGCCCGGTGTTCCCGGGCAAGCGCTACCTGGACTGGCCGCTGGACGACCCGGCGGGCCAGGACCTCGACACCGTACGAAGGATCCGCGACGAGATCGACGTCCTGGTCCGCGACCTGCTCGCGACCATCGCGTGATCTTGGCGAGGTTCTGCACGCATACGGTGCGAAACCTCGCCAAGATCACGGAGCGCGGGGCGGCCGGCCGGGAGGCCGGCGCCCCTATGCCCAGCAGAGCTGCGTCTGCGGGCGGATCAGTCCGTGCACCGAGCGTTGATCGACGGGTAGTGGCCGGTGCAGCCACAGGTCGGCAGACACGACTCGGTGAGGTTCACACACCCGTCGGAGAGGTAGCAGACGTCGCCCGACGCTCCGGCGACCAGGCGCAGGTCGCCCGTCGTGAGCTCGGTCAGCGTGTCCTTGCGGAGAGTGAGCTTCCGTTGGGCCATGAGGGGTCGGCTCCGTTCGGGTAGGGGTGTCAGCCGGTGGTGATGTGGCAGGGGTCGAAGATCGACGGGTAGTAGCCGGTCAGGCCGCAGAACAGGATCGTCTCCTGGCCGCCCGCGACCTGCTGGAGGTCCGCTGTGGTGAGCTCGGTCAGGGTGTCCTTGCGGAGCGTGAGAGCGCGACGGGCCATCGGGGCGGCTCCGTTCGAGTAGGGAGTAGGGCGGCCGAGTCGTTCGGCGCGCCGCCCACCGGTTCCTGCTGTCTGAACCGACCGAGAGTTCCCGGTGGCGGTCCGTCGACGGGGCCGTGAACTTTCGGCGACGACCCGCGGCTGCCGCGCACGATCCACCGTTTTGCCGTCTGGACCAGGCGTTTCCGGGGCTCCGCAGGTGGCTACACTGCCCCGGTCCACGTCGCCACACGGTCGAACTGGGGGAAGTCATGCCCGTGTCCCGCCGGCGCGTACGCGTCGCACTCGTGTCCGCGTTCACCACGGCGCTGGTCGTCTCGCCCGGCACTGTGGCCCGGGCCGCCGACGGTCAGATCGCCACCGTGTCGCCTCCGGCGATGCCGAACGGCGGGGTCGCGAGCGTCGCGTTCACGACCTCCCGGCCGTACGTGGCCCAGGCGACGTCGGTGACGATCACCGGCCCGGCCGGCGCCATCGCGGGCACGGTGGCGCAGGCCAACGCGACGACGGTGACAGCGACGTTCGACCTCGCGCTCGCCGCGCCCGGCGCGTACTCGGCGCGCATCCACGACGCGGTCTCCGACGACACCTGCGCCGCGGGCTGTTTCACCGTGACCGCCAACCAGCCGACGGCGCGGTCGGTCGCGCCCGGCCGCGTCGGCGTCGGGGCGGCGGGCGTGCCGCTCGCGGTGACGGGTGCGGAGTTCGCGAGGGGCGCGACGGTGGCGGTGTACCGCGACGGCCTGCCCGACCCGTGGGTGACGTTCGCCGGCACGGGCGTCACCGCGACGCAGCTCACCGGCACGGTCGCCGTCGCGGAGGACGCGCCGCCGGGGGGGCGCGACGTCCGGGTCACCAACACCGACGGCCAGCGCGACGTCTGCACCGGCTGCCTCACCGTCACCGCGCCGCCCCGTCTGGGCACGGTCGCTCCCGACGCCGCAGGTCAGGGCGCGGTCGGGCGCGCGGTCACCGTCACGGGGTTCGACTTCGTACCGGGGATGACGGCGACGTTCCCGCGCGCCGGGTCCGCCGACCTCGCGGGCGTCTCCGTGACGGGCATCGAGGTCACCGGCGCGACCGCGGCGACGCTCGTGCTCACCGTCGCGAACGACGCCGCGACCGGCGCGCGCGACCTCGTGCTGACCAACCCGGACGGCGGAGCGACCCGCCACGACGCGGCATTCTCGGTCACCGCGGCGCCCCGCGTCGCGGCCCTGACGCCCGCCCGGCTCGGGGGCGGCGCGGACCACGAGCCGGTCGACGTCGCGGGGGCTGGGCTGGGGTCCGGGACGGCGTACGCCGTCGTGCCACCCGACGGCGTCGTCGTGCACGGCGCTACGGCGTCCGATCCGTCGTCGGCGCGGCTCGTGGTGAGCGTGCTCGCCGACGCGGTCCCGGGCACCCGGGACGTGCGGGTCACGAACCCCGACGGCGGGACATCCGTCACGACGGGCGCGCTGACCGTTGTCGCGGCGCCCGCCGTCGCCGTCGTCGACCCGCCGTCGCTCGGGCGCGGCGCGTCCGGCAAGCAGGTCACGATCACCGGCACCGGGTTCGACCCGGCGGGCGTCGACGTCTCGATCGCGGGGGTCACGCTGACCGACGTCACGCGGGTCGACGCGACGACGATCACCGCGCACGCGAGCGTCGGCCCGACGGTCACGCCCGGACCGCGCGCGGTCTCCGTCGTCGGCCGCGCGGACCGCGGACGGTCGACCTGCGACGCATGCTTCGCGGTGGACTCGTTCTCGCTGGACGGCGTCACGCCAGGCAGTGCGCCGAACGCCGGCTCGCACGCGGTCCGGGTCGTCGGCTCCACCCTCCCGCCGGACGCCGCGCTGACCGGCACGCTGGTCCGGGTACCCGCGCTCGCCGGGCAGGACCCGATCGTCGCGACCGGCTTCGTGGACGGCGGCGGCACGTCGTTCACGGCGACGTTCGACCTCACCGACGCCGCACCCGGGCGGTACCGCGCGCTGGTCTCCGGACCGGCCGGGGCGGGCACCTGCACCTGCTTCCTCGACGTCACGCCGAACGCGCCGCCGAACGTCGTCGCGGCGACGCCCGCGTCGGCGCCGCAAGGCGCGACCGGGCGGGTCGTCACGATCCGCGGGTCGGGCTTCACGCACGCCACCGACGTGACGTTCGGGACGGGGGTCGCGAAGGCGGGTGGCGTGACGTTCGTCGACAGCACCAGGCTCACCGTGCCGGTCGACGTCGACCCCGCCGCGCCAGTCGGCCCGGTCGCGACGACCGTCGGCGTGCCGGGCGCCGACGCGCCGGTGACGACGACCTGCGGCGACTGCTTCGCGGTCGCGGCCCGCCCGGTCGTCAGCTCCCTCGACGTCACCACCCGAGGGCAGGGCGCGGCGCCGCGGACGGTGACCGTGACCGGCACCGGGTTCCGTCCCGGCGTCGTCGCGTCGGTGTCGGGCGACGGGATCACGGTGAGCGACCCGGCGTACGCGTCGCCGCAGTCGATGACGTTCACCGTCGCCGTCGCGGCAACCGTGACTCCCGGCGCGCGAACCGTCACGGTCGCCAACACCGACGACGGCACCGGCACCTGCGACTGCTTCGCGATCACACCCGCGCCGGCGCCGGCCGTCGTCGCGCCCGGCGCCGCGGGCGTCGGCGAGGGCGATGTCGCCGTCACGGTGACGGGCACCTCGTTCCAGCCCGGCGCGACGATCTCGGCGGGCGACGACGTCGCCGTGTCGGGCGTCGCGCGGCCGTCGGAGGAACGGCTCGACGCGACGTTCGACCTCAGCGCCGCGACAGTCGGGCCGCACGCCGTCACCGTGCTCAACCCCGACGGCGGTACGGCGACATGTGCCTGCACGTTCGTCGTGGATGCCGTGCCCGCGGTCACGACGGTCGCGCCGGACCGCCGTGGCGCGGGCGCGATCGACCAGACGTTGCGCGTCAACGGCACCGACTTCAGCGCGGCGGCAGTGCCGGCGTTCGACGACCCGCTGGTGTCGGTGCAGCGCTGGACCGTGGTCGACGCGA
>CBQZLL010000249.1:0-4638 GCA_967749945.1 uncultured Frankiaceae bacterium | reverse complement strand
CTCGGCTCCGGAGAGCCCACTCGGCGACGCCCTCCGTATCCGCGACGCCCTCCGTTTCCGCGGCGCCTCCGCGCGGCTCGAAACGGAGCACCGCGCTCAGGCCGCCCTCACCCTCGAGGAGTGGGCCGACATGGTCCACGTCTGGCACTGGTACCACCCGGTCCTGGCCGAGGGCCGCGAGGCGATCGACGGGATCGGCGCGTTCGTCCGCCGCGTCGTCGCGACGCCCGCGCCGCCGGTGGGTGAGCGGGTCGCGCCCGCATCGCTGTTGCAGGAGGCGCACCTGCTGGTCGCGCCGATCGCCGACGGCCACGGCTTCCTGAGCTGGATCCTCCAGCTCAACGGCGCGCTCGACGTCGCCGCGCTGCGTCGCGCGGTCGACGAGGTCGTCGCGCGCTACGACATGCTGCGGGTCCGCTTCGAACGCCGGGACGGCGTGCTCTGCCAAGTCGTCCGGCCGTTCGAGCCCGGCGTCCTCGAGGTCGTCGACCTGAACTGCGAGAAGGCCGACGGGCTGGCCCGCGCGGTCGAGGACATCGCGGCGCTGGAGGCGTCGCTGTCGCCCGGCGTCGACCCGTCGTTCCGTGCGCGGCTCTACCTCGTCGACGACCGGACCGCGGTGTTCGCGACGTTCGTCGCGGAGTCGCTGGTCGACAGCGACTCGTCGCCCCTGGTCTCCGGCGAGCTGTCCCGCGCGTACGCCCTGCAGGCCGGGTTGGATGTGCCCGCCGACCTGCCGCCGCCGCCGTCGCGCGTGTCGTACCTCGACTACGTCGCCGCGCATCCAGTCGACCCCGCGACCGAGGCGCGTGCGCGCGAGCACTGGACCGGCCAGGCCCGAGCTGCGGAGCCCGTCGGGTGGCCGACGGAGGTACGCGACGAGGTCGCGACGGCGGCGTTCGAGCTCACGCCGGGCGAGTGGGCGCGGGTGTCGGCGGCCGCGGATGCGTTGCGCGCCAGCCCTTTCGCGTACGTCCTCGCCGCGCTGCAGGTCACCCTCGCCCGCGCCGCCGGCCTCGACGACGTGCTCGTGCACTCCATCGCGACCGACCGCAGCGACCCCGAGACCGAACGCATGATCGGCAACTTCCAGAGCATCGTCCGGATCGCGTCGCGGGTGGAGCCCGACGACCGCTTCGCCGATGTCGTCGCCCGCGCCGCCGCGGCGGTGCGCAAGGCCGTCGCGCACCACGTCGTGCCCGCGCCGCTGGCCGATGCGCAGGCCGGCCTCGCGCTCCCGGACGGGACGGTCCCGCCGGTGCGCTTCTACCTGTTCGAGAACCGCGAGGCGCCGTCGTTCGCGGGCGTGCGCCGCCGCCGGTTCCGGCTGCCCGAGGTGTGCAGCGCGCCGTTGCGGCTGAACTGCGTCTACGGACCGGGCGGCCGCCAGGACTTCGTGTTCACCTCCGCGACCGCGACGCAGGACCTCGTCGCGCGGCTCGCCACGGCGCTGCGCGCCGTACTCGACTCGGCTGTCGTCGATCCCGACATCGCCGTCACGGCCAGGCCACCCGTCGGCCTGGCCACCGGATGAAGGAGAACGAGATGTACCTGGTGGGGGGCAAGAGGATGTGGCGCCGGCTCGGTGTCGCGATGGCGCCTGTCGCCGTCGTCGGCCTGCTGGCGTCCGGCTGTAGCAGAGCCGAGGGGGTGTCGAAGGTCCTGCGGGTCAGCGGCTCGACGACCGTGAACCCGGTCGCGGCCGACGCGGCCGAGGTGCTGCGCGCCCAGGGCCAGAAGATCACGGTCGACACGCAGGGCGGGTCGTCGGGCGGCCTGAGCCAGCTCGGCCAGGACCAGATCGACATCGCGATGAGCTCGCGCCCGGTCAGCGACGACGACAAGAAGCAGTTCCCGAACGTGAACTGGGTCTCGACCGAGATCGGCCAGGACGCGGTCGGCATCGTCGTCCGCAAGGAGGTCGTGGACGGCGGCATCACGTCGCTCACCAAGGACCAGCTCACCCGCGTCTTCGAGGGCAAGGTCGCGAACTGGAAGGAGCTCGGCGGCCCCGACCTCCCCGTCTTCGTATACGACAAGGAGCCGGGTCGCGGCACGCGTGAGGTCCTCGACAAGTACCTCTACGGCAAGGGTGTCAAGGCTCCGCCGCCGCCGGACAGCGACCACTACGCGATCGTCGGTGGCAACGAGGAGACGCGGACCAAGCTGATCTCGACGCCCGGCTCGGTCGGCCCGCTCTCGTCGTCGTTCATCGTCGGGTACCCGACGCTCGCGGTGCTCTCGGTCGACGGCATCGCGCCGACGCCGGACAACGTCAAGACCTCGACGTACCCGATGTCCCGCCCGCTGTTCCTCGTGACGAACGGTCCCGCGACCGGTCAGGCGAAGCGGTTCATCGACTACGTGCTCTCGACCGACGGCCAGGCGCTCGTGACGAAGCACGGCTACCTCACGCTGCACGACCTCGGGCTGGCGTAACCCGCTCATGACGCTGCTCGACGCGCCCCCTGTCCGGGGCCTCGGTCGCCGAGGCCCCGGGCGGTTGCGCTGGATGCCGTTCGCGGTGGGGACGGGCACGGCAGCGGTCGCGCTCGCGGCCGTCGTCATCGGGGGCTTCCTCGTGCTCGGCGTTCGCGACGGCTCGGTGGACTGGGTCCGGCTCGTCTCGTCGAAGGTGTGGGACCCGACGAGGAACGACTTCGGCGCGCTCGCGATGCTGTGGGGCACCGCGGTCGTCGCGGCCCTCGCGCTCGGCATCGCCGGACCGGTCGGCTGGGCGGCCGCGGTCGGGCTGAACGAAGTCGTCGGCACGCGGTGGCGCGGGCCGCTACGGACGATCGCGGAGCTGCTCGCGGCCGTCCCGTCGATCGTCTACGGCCTGCTCGGCGTCGCGTTCGTCCGGCCGTTCGTCAGCCGGGTGTTCCATGTTCCGGGGGGCGACAGCCTGTTCGCGGCCGGTCTGGTGCTGGCCGTGATGATCCTGCCGACCGTCGTCGCGCTGTCGGTGGACGCGCTGGCCTGTGTCCCGGCCGCCCGCCGCGAGGCGTCGGCCGCGCTCGGCCTCACCCGGTGGGAGGTCACCAGGGACGCGGTCCTGCCGGCTGCGCGACCGGGACTACGCGGCGCGCTGCTGCTCGGGCTCGCCCGCGCGTTCGGCGAGACCGTCGCGGTGTACCTCGTGATCGGCCGCGCCGACGGCCGGCTGCCGCCGGTCAGTGGCGTCCTGCGCGCGATCGTCCGTCCCGGGCAGACGCTGACCACCAAGCTGAACAGTCCCGAGTCCGTCCTCGCCGGCACGTCGGGCCCGCACTGGGGCGCGCTCTGCGCGCTCGGCATCGTCCTGCTCGCGTCGGTCGCGTCGTTGACGCTGGTCGGCCTGCGCCGCAGGTCCGGCCGGCGCCGGGCGCCGGTCCGCGACCTTCGCCGGCACGCGGCCCGGTGGCGGCACGGCCGCAACAGGCTGGCTGTCGTCGCGTTCCGCGCCGCGGTCGCGGTGCAGGCGGTGATCCTCGTCGCCGTCGTCGTCCCCGTCGTCCTGCGCGGCCACGCGGCGTGGCGGCCGGGGTACTGGCTCTCCGCGGCCTACGGCGCGAGCGGCGGCGGCGTACGTGGCCAGCTCGCCGGAACGCTGCTGCTCGTCGCCGTCGCCGGCGTGATCGCCGCGCCGGCCGGGTTGGCCCTCGGGCTGCTGGCCGGCGAGTACGTCGGACCGGCCGCGTCGCGGCGGCTGCGTACCGCGACCGTGACGCTCGCGGGTGTTCCGTCGATCGTGCTCGGCCTGGCCGGCTTCTGGCTGTTCGCCGGGCAGCTCGGCTGGGGCAAGAGCTGGCTGGCCGGCGGCATCGTGCTCGCCGTCATCGCGATTCCGCCGGTGACGATCGCGGTCGTCGGCTGCCTCGACCGGCTGCCGGCCGAACGCCGCGAGGCCGCTCTCGCGCTCGGCCTCAGTCGCGGGCAGCTCGTCCGCGACGTGCTGCTCCCGTACGTCCGTCCGTGCGTCATCACCGGCACGCTGCTCGGGCTCGCGCGGGCGGCGGGGGAGACGGCGCCGTTGCTGTTCACCGCGACCGTGTTCGCCGGCGCGTCCCCGGTGCCGACCGGCGTGACCAACGCGCCAGTCCTCGCTCTGCCGACGCACGTCTTCACGTTGATCCAGGACGCGGCCGACCCCGCCGCCGTCCACCAGGCATGGGGAGCGGCGACCGTCCTCCTGCTCGTCGCGGGTGCCCTGCTCGTCGCCGCCGGCCGGACGCGCCGGCAGAAGGAGAGAGAACGATGAACGCCATCGTCGTCCGCGACGCCACCGTCCGAGCCGGGTCGCGGCGGTTGCTCGGGCCGGTGTCGTTGACCGTGCCGGCGGGGGTGGCGCTCGGCGTCCGCGGCCCGTCCGGCGCGGGCAAGTCGACGCTGCTGCGCGCGCTCGTCGGGCTGCTGCCCGACGGTCTCGACCTGACCGGGTCGATCCGCGTCCTCGACGTCGACGTGACGGCGCGCGGGAGCCGGCTCGCCGCGCTGCGGTCGCGCGCGGTGCTCGTCGGCCAGACGCCGGTGGTGTTCGACGAGTCGATTCTCGGCAACGCGCTGTTCGGCCTGCGCCGCCAGGTGCGCGCGCCGAAGTCGGAGCTCCGCGACCGCGCGCGGCTCGCGTTGCTCGAAGCGGGTCTGTGGGACGAGGTC
>CBQZLL010000248.1:0-4643 GCA_967749945.1 uncultured Frankiaceae bacterium | reverse complement strand
CCTGCTCGGCGTCGCGGAGGCGTTGCAGGATGACCTGCTTCGCGGTCATCGCCGCGATCCGCCCGAAGTCCTCCGGGGTGTCCTCGTACTCGCGGACGACGTTGCCGTCCTCGTCGAGCTCGCGGGCGTAGAGGCGCACCTCGCCGGACTTGCGGTCGACCTCGACGCGACACTCGCCGTGCGCACCCTCCGACTTGCGGTACGCCGTCGCCAGCGCGGTCTCGATGGCCTGCACGACGGTGTCGAACGCGATGTCCTTCTCGCGTTCGATGGACCGCAGCGCGGCGATGTCGACGTTCATCCGAGCCTGCCTCCCGCCCGTCCGGCCGTCGCGAGCGGTGGCCACGACGGTGCATCGCAAGGCGGAGGAGGAGCCGATAGCGGTGTCCTATCGGCGACGACGACAACGCAGCGAGGTGCCGTCGTGGGCGCCGCGCAGTAGGCCGGGGGGGCGGGAGGCAGGCTCAAAACTCCACCTCGACCTTCGCCTTGGCGATCTCGGAGTAGGGCACGCGGGTGCCGTCGACGTCGGCGCCGTCGTCGTCGGCGGCGGTGATCCGGCCGGTCAGGTGGGTGCCGTCGGCGAGCCGTACGTCGACCTTGCGGCTGACGTTGCGCCGCCAGTGACGGGGCGCGGTGAGCGGCCGGTCGATGCCGGGCGAGGTGACCTCGAGGACGTACGCGCCGCGCACCGGGTCGTCGTCGTCGAGTGCTGCGGAAGCGAGGCGGCTCGCCTCCGCGACGTCGTCGAGCGAGATGCCTCCGTCGCGGTCGACCACGACCTGCACGAGCTGGCGCCTGCCCGCGGCGCGGACGACGACGTCCTCGACGTCGAACCCCGCGCCGGCGAGTGGCGGCTCGATCGCGGCCCTGACCCGGGTCGCCGCGGCGCCGCTCATGCCGCCTCCCTGGGTCTGTTGTGTTGTGGCTGGGCAGGTCCAGCGTAACGCCTGGCTGGGCGGGTCTGACGGATCTCGCCCGTCGCGAGCGGCGCCCCTGGGCGTCGCGCAGCAGGTCACGGGTTTGGGAGACAGGCCCTAGAGTCCGTCGGGTGGACCGGGCCGCCTTTGTCGCCGCCGCGGGGGTCGCGTTCCTCGCGGCGTGCACCGACCGCCGCCATCCCGCACCGCCCCTCCCCTCGCCGTCCTCGGCGTCGCCGACGCCCGACCCGGACGCGGCCGTGCTCACCGCGTGGTCGGCGTCCGAGCAACGGCTCGCGGCCCTCTACGCGCCCGTGGTCCATCCGGCCGCGGCGATCGCCGCGCTGCGCGCCAACCACGTCGCCCGCGCAGCCGCGGTCGCCGAGCACCTGCGGGTGCGTGGTCTCGTCGCCGCCTCCGCCGCCGCGGTGGCGCCGTTGCGGGGCAAGCCGCCCGCGGTGGTGACCGCTCTCGTCGCGGCCGAACGCGCGGCCGCCACCGGCTACCTCGCCGCGCTCTCACGGGTGAGCGACCCTGACGTCGCCGTGCTCGGCGCGGAGCTCGCGGCGGGCGCCCGCCAGCACGCGACCGTCCTGCGCCTGGTGACCGCGTGACGCTATCCCGGCGCACGCTGCTCTGCGCGCCGCTGCTGCTCGCGGTGCCGGCGGTCGCGGCGCCCGAGGACGCGTACGCCGCGCTGCTCGACCAGGAGCACGCCGCCATCTACCTCTACGGCGTCCTCGCGCCGCGACTCGCCGAGGGGCTGCGCGCCGCGGCGCGGGCGGCGTACGACGACCATCGCCGGCACCGCGACATGCTCGTCGCCGCGATCGAGGGACTGGGCGGGACGCCCGCACCGGCGAAGGCGTCGTACGCGGTGCCCGGCCTCGCCACGCCGGCCGCCGCGAGGGACTTCGCGATCCGCGTCGAGGACTCGCTCGCGGTGCGCTGGCACGGCGCGGTCCGCGACGTCGCGCCGCGGCACCGCGCGCGGGTCGCGTCGGCACTCGCCGACGAAGCGACCCACCTGGCGCTGCTGCGCTGGTCGGGCCGCCACGTCGTCAAGGACGCGGCGGTGCCGTTCCCGGGGCGGTGACGGAAGGTATCAGCACTGATACCGTCAGCGGTATGGCCATGACGCTGCGCCTCACCGACGACGAGTCCGACGCCCTCCGGCGGCGCGCCGACGTCGAACACCGGTCCATGCAGGAGATCGCGCGCCAGGCCGTCCGCGACTACATCGAGCGCACGAGCCGCCGCGACCTCATCGACCGGGTGCTGGACGAGCAGCTGCCGCGGTACGCCGAGGCACTGGAGCGGCTCGGGCAGTGATCTACCTCACGCTCGAGGAGACCCTGTACGTGGCCGAGCGGACTCTCGGTGTCGTCGAGGTCCGCGACCTCGGACTCCTCGCGGCGGCGGTCGCGCGACCCCAGGCGTCCGCGTTCGGGGACGAGGCGTACGCCTCGGTGACGTGGAAGGCAGCGGCGCTGCTCCACTCGCTCGCGCGCAACCATGCACTCGTCGACGGAAACAAGCGACTCGCGCTCGCCGCGACGATCGCCTTCCTCGGCGTCAACGACCGGCGCCTGACACTGTCGAACGACGATGCGTACGACCTCGTCATGGCCGTTGCCGACGGGACACTCGACGACGTCGGGGCGATCGCCCGTCGGCTCAAGGACCGGATCGCGACGCGACGCTCGTAACGAGGTCGTCCAGCGCGACCAGCGAACGCTCGCCGGTCGCGCGGTCCTTGACCTCGGCCTGGCCGTCCTTCAATGCCTTGCCGAACACCACGATCGTCGGGACGCCGAGCAGGTCGGCGTCCGCGAACGCCACACCCGCCGATGTGCCCCGGTCGTCGAGCAGGACGCGCAACCCCCCGGCTTCGAGCTCGGCGGCGTAGCGCTCGGCCGCCGCCAACGCTGCCGGGTCCTTGCCGACCGGTACGAGGTGCACGTCCGCGGGCGCGACCGAGCGCGGCCAGCAGATGCCCGCGTCGTCGTGGTGCTGCTCGACGACGGCCGCGACCGCGCGCGAGACGCCGATGCCGTACGACCCCATCGTGACCCGGATCGGCTTGCCGTCGGCACCGAGCATGTCGAGCTCGAACGCGTCCGCGAACTTCCGGCCGAGCTGGAAGATGTGCCCGATCTCGATGCCGCGGTTGATCGCCAACGGCGCGCCGCACCGCGGACACGGGTCGCCCGCGCGCACCTCGGCCGCGGGAACGACGCCGTCCGGCGTGAAGTCGCGGCCGTACACGACGTTGACCGCGTGCCGGCCCTCTTCGTTGGCCCCCGTGACCCACGCGGACCCCGGCGTGACGCGGGGGTCGACGACGTAGCGGATGCCGAGGTCGCGGAGGATCTGCGGCCCGATGTAGCCGCGGACGAGACCCGGATGCTTCGCGAAGTCCTCACCCTCGAACGCCAGCACCTCGGCCGGGAAGACGTTGGCCTCCAGCCGCTTGAGGTCGACCTCGCGGTCGCCGGGCACGCCGACGACGAGCACTTCGTCGTCCTTGCCCGGCGTGCGCAGCTTCAGGACGACGTTCTTCAACGTCCCGCCCGGCTCGACGTCGAACCCCTTGTCGCGCAGCAACGCGACGAGCGTCTCGATGGTCGGCGTGTCGGGCGTGTCGAGGACTTCGAGCGGTCCGTGGTCGCCGGACGCCGCGGGCGGCGCGGCGGTCTCCACGGCCTCGGTGTTGGCGGCGTAGTCGCAGTTGGTACACGCGACGTACTCGTCCTCACCGCTCGGCGCGACGGCGAGGAACTCCTCGCTCGCCGACCCGCCCATCGCACCCGACACCGCGAACACCGTGCGGTAGTCGAGGCAGAGCCGGTCGAACGTCCGCTCGTACGCCACGCGGTGCGCGTCGTACGACGCCTGCAGTCCCTCGTCGGAGAGGTCGAACGAGTACGAGTCCTTCATGAGGAACTCGCGCCCGCGCAGGATGCCCGCGCGGGGCCGCGCCTCGTCGCGGTACTTGGTCTGGATCTGGTAGAGCGTGACGGGCAGGTCCTTGTACGAGGAGTACTCGCCCTTGACCAGGGTGGTGAACAGCTCCTCGTGCGTCGGCCCGAGCAGGTACTCGGCGCCCTTGCGGTCCTTGAGCCGGAAGATGCCGTCGCCATACTCGGTCCACCGTCCGGTGGCCTCGTAGTAGTCGCGCGGCAGCAGCGCGGGGAAGAGCACCTCCTGGGCGCCGATCCGGCCCATCTCCTCGCGGACGACGCGCGCGACGTTCTCCAGGACGATCTTGCCCAACGGCAGCCAGGTATAGATGCCCGGCGCGACCCGGCGGATGCACCCGGCCCGCACCAGCAGCTTGTGGCTCGGGACATCCGCGTCCGCCGGGTCCTCGCGCAACGTGCGCAGGAACAGCGTCGACATCCGCAGCGCCACCGGGATCTCCTCGCTCGCAATGGGTATTTCGCGAGGATACCGAGGCGACGCGAGCGAGTTTTACGCCGGGTGCTCCACGAGACGCCGCGGCCGCACCACGCGGAACGTTGCCAGGACCGCGACGACGAGGACGGCAGCGACGCCGTACCAGACGCCGCGCGAGGTTCCGTGCGACGACGACGCCGGGGTCACGGGCGGGTTCGCGGGTGCCGCCGCGGCGGCCGGTGCGGCCGTCGGCACCGCGCCGACGACGACCACGCCGCTCATGCCGGGGTGGATCGTGCAGGCGTACGGGTAGAGACCCGCCCG
>CBQZLL010000247.1:0-4655 GCA_967749945.1 uncultured Frankiaceae bacterium | reverse complement strand
TTCACACCGAAGAGGCCCCTGGTTCGAAACCAGGTACGCCCACCCTCGAGACTCACAAGGACCGGGCGAACCGGGCATCGGTTCGCCCGAGATTCCGGGCACCGGACCCCCCCAACCACTCGAGCAGAGGGCGGGTGACGCCTACACCCCGCGTGGCGGGAAACCGCCCCAGGTGATGCTGCCCGTGGTGTGGCAGACGGTGAACCACGGGTTCCAGGGAGGAATCGGCGCGACGACGGTGAAGCAGTCATCCTCGCGTATTGCCGCCTGAGACGGCACAATGTGCGCGAACGTCGACAACGTGGTGGCTAGCAGGGCGAACACGAGAAGGCGGCGCACATGAACCTCCTGGGAAAGGTTGACCGGTGACTACCCCGTCGTTCGAGTCGGTATGGCCCGACGTCGAACGCCGCCTGCGGGCGCTGCTGTTTCGCCGGGGCCTCGACGCGTCGTCGTCCGAGGACATCGTCCAGGAGGTCGCGTTGCGCGCCCTCGCGAACGGCGTGACGTACGCCTCGGCCCAGGACCTTCTTCGATGGGCAGGCCCCGTTGCCTGCAACCTGCACGTAGATCTCATCCGGCATCGGGCCCGGATGTTCGACGGCGAGCTCGCGACCGACCACCCCGCGACCAACGATGTCGCCGGTGAGGTGGCCGACCGGATGGAGCTGCAGCGGGCCCTGCGCGGGCTCGCCGCCCTGCGGCCCGCCGACCGCGCGGCGATCATCGACGCGGTCACCGAGCAGCCCGCGCCGCACAGCCGCAAGGAGGCCGTACGCCTCGCGGTCCGCCGCCACCGCGCGCGCAGTCGCCTGCTCGTCGTCCTCGAACAGCTCGCCGCGACCGTCGCGGGGTTCCGCTGGCTCCGTCGGGGAAAGCGCGTGTCGGTGGCCCTCGCGGCGTTCGCGCCCGTGGTCGCGCTGCCCCTCGTGGTCGGTTGGCACCTGCCGTCTCACCGCGACACCACACTTCCTCCGGCGGCTGTCGCGCCGGCTGCCCGGCAGATGGTGGCGACCACGCAAACCCGGGCAGACCGTACGATATCGCCCCGGACCGCACCGGCCGTCCGGCACGTCGCTCCCGCGCCCAAGGCCACGGCGCCCCAGGCCCCGGCCGCGGGACACGGCGGGTACAACCACCTCGGGCACGCCGAGTACCACCACGAGCAGCGGGACGAGCAGCAGCCGATACTGTGCCTCGGCAGCCTGCCGCTCATAACGCAGGTCTGCTCGCCCGTCTAGCCCGCCCCGAGGCCAGGGTCAGAGGGGAGGCGACCGGGTGACCGTGGAGATCGTCCTGCTCGACCTCGACGACCGGGTCGCCGTGGTCCGGGCCGCCGACGACGGGACGACCGCGTTCCCGCACGTCCTGCGTGGCACGCTCGCCGCGATGCTCGCCGTGCCGACGTGGCACGTCGTCGTCGCGTTCGACCGGGGCATCGCGCCCGGGCCGCACGTCACCGCCGTCCTCGACCACGCCCGAGACTGGGCGGACGAACGCGGCTGCGAGCTCTCCGTCGTCGTGGGCGGGATGAGTGCCCGAGCCGGCAACGTTCGCCCTGCTGCGCGGCGCCCAGGCGGCTGACCGGGGCGCGCGGCTTCGCCGCGCCGCCCACATCTCGTGATCTTGGCGATGTTCTGCACGCATATGGTGCACAACCTCGCCAAGATCACGAAGTCCTGGGACAGCGCGCGGCTGGCCCTCGGCATACCGGCACACGACCTCGCTGGCGCGGCACTAGTCCGTCCGTGCTCGCGGAGGGGGACGTAATCCCCTGACACGCCGCGTCGCCGAACGTCACACTGAGCCGCGGCAGGAAAGGGGCGACCCGTGGCGCTCTCCGTCTGGTCCGGCGTTGCCATGGTGACCGCGTCCCTGCCAGGCCCGGGACGGATCGAGCTGTACGCCCTGCGCACCGCGGGCGAGCCCGCCGCGCGGCTCGTCGTCGAGGCATACGACGCCGAGGGTCTGGTCGCGGGCGGCGAGGTCGTCGTGTGGGAGCTCAACCAGGCCCTCGCCGCGCTGATGTCCGAGGCGAGCCAGGCGCGCCGCCTCGCGCTCCGTGACGAAGGCCGCGGCCACGGCGGATACCTGGACGTCGTGTCCGGCGAGGGTGTGGACCTGGTCGCGACGACGCGTGACGGCACCCGGCAGGTGACGTTCCGCACGACCGTCGAGGCGCTGTCCGCGGACCTCAACCTCGTGCTCCGGCACTACCTCACGCTGACCCGCAACGCGCCCGAGTCCCGGACGATCGTGCTGCCCGACTCGCTCAGCTCGCGAGAGCCCGCGCGGCGTTGACCCGCCCGGCGCCGTAGTAGTCGTCGCGGCCGTGCGGCCCCTTGTCGTCCGCCGTCGACGCGATCCGTGACTTGACCTGGTCCGGCGTCCAGTCGCGGTGCTTCGACAGCAGCAGCGCGGCCAGGCCCGCGACGAACGGCGTCGCCATCGACGTGCCGCTCAGCGACGCGTAGGTGTGCCGTCGCGTCTTGGGGTCGTAGTACGTCGACAGCACGCCGACGCCTGGGGCGCTGACGCCGACGTACGGCTGATGCGTCGAGAACGGCGCGATCTTGTCCCGCGCGTCGGTCGCTCCGACCGCGAGGACGTCCTGGCAGTTGGCGGGGGTGTTGCTGTGGTTGCCCTTCTTCGCATTGTTGCCCGCGGCGGCGACGGTGACGGCGCCGTTCTGCGTCGCGAGGTCGACGGCGGCCTGCATGACGGCGCCGCACGGCACGCCGTCCGCGCCGAGGCTGAGGTTGAGGACCTTCGCGCCGGCCTGGACGGCGGTGATCATCCCGAGCGCGATGTCGCAGTCGCTGCCCGAGCCGGCCGCGTCGAGCACCTTCACGGCGAGCACCTGCGCGCCCCACGACAGGCCGGCGACGCCGACGCGGTTGTTCGCGGACGCGGCGATGATGCCGGCGACGTGCGTGCCGTGGCTGTTGTCGTCGCTCGGGTCGTCGGTGTTGTCCACGATGTTGCGACCCTTGGAGACGCGGCCCTTGAGGTCCGGGTGCTGGAGATCTACGCCCGTGTCGAGCACCGCGACGGTGACCGGGCTGGTCGTGCCGATCTCGCGGTCCCACGCGCGGTTCGCGCCGGTCGTGAACACGCCCCACTGGTAGGAGAAGTACGGGTCGTTCGGCTTGCGCGCAGCCTGGTATGCGTGCTCCGCATCGGCGTAGCGGACCCCGGGCGCGCGGCGTAGCAGCGGCAGCGCGGCGTCGCGTACGGCCTCCGACGGGAACGCCGCCTCGACGACCTGCAGCTCGGCGATCCGCCCGACCACCTGGCCGCCCGACGCGACGACGGCGCGCGTCGCCGGGCCGGCGTCGTCGTACGCCACCAGCGCCGCCGTGTCGGCCAGCGACGGGACGACGCTGCACACGCTGGGCAGCAGCGCGGACACCGGTGTGGCGACGAGCCCGCCGCCGGCGAGGACGGTCGCGAGGGCAAGCCGGAGTCTCATGCGCCGACCTCCCTGACTCGGCTATGGCGCCGCCGTTGTTCCAATAGCGCCATCGCGAACGCAAACCCGATCACCGCGATGGGGAGCTGCGGCGACGGCTCCGGCTGGCGCGCGCGGAACTCGCGCACATCCGCCGTCTGGTCCGCCACTTCGACGTCCTCCTGTCGCTCCGCCGCCGCGCCGGGCTGGCCGAGTGCCCCAGGCTGGGCGCCCGGGTGCCCCTGTGCCAGCGGTTGCGGCTGTGACGCCGGAGGCGGTGGCTGCGGCGGCGCGACGGGCAGCGGTGGCGGGGGTGCGGCCACGATAGCGGGCGCGGGCAGCGCGGGGGGCGGCGGGTGGTGGATCGGGAGCAGCGGCGGCACGAACGTCGTGACGACCGCACCGCCCGTCCCCCGCGCGGGCCGGTACGCGATCGTGCCGAGGTAGTTGGCGACGACCTGCTCGTAGGCGCGCGTGTCGATCGGCTTCTGGCCGGCCTTCGGCTGCGGCGGCGTGACGTACTCGGGGTAGTCGGACGGGTGGTACTCGACGCAGGCGACGCCCGCGCTGTTCGTCCGCCCGACGCCGACTTCGTGGCGGCCGACGTAGAGGTGGAGGTCCTGGCTCGCGACGGGGATGTCCTTGCCGGTGAGCCGCAGCTCGGCGCAGACCGGCGCGCGGCTGTCGTTCGCGACGACAGGGCTCGTCGTGACGCGGAGCTTGGTCGCGAGCGCGCAGTACCCGCCGGGGACGGCGTAGGCGAACGCCGACTGCGTCTCCGCGTCGCGGATCCAGATGGCGGGCTGGTCGAACGTGTTGGTGTCGCAGGCGATCTGGTCGTTCTCCAGTGGCGCCTCGGAGAACGTCCGATGCGTGTAGACCGCGAGCGGCTGGCAGGACCGGGACAGGCGCAGCACCGTGCGGTCGTCCTCGTTCTGGACGTACACGCCGCCGTCGCCCGACGCGACGACCGCGGAAGGCCCCGAGGTCGCGCCGTCGTCGAACCCGGGCACGCCGCCGTCGCTGCGCTGGTACAGCAGCGCCTGCGGGATCGTGCAGTCCTTGACGATCTTGCCGGTCATGTCGATCTCGTAGAGCGTGCCGCTGCCGTCGAACACCGCGCGGAAGCGGTCGATCGCGGTGTCGAAGCTGTACGACGTGAACCGGTCGCCGTTGTACACGTTGATCCGGTCCTTGAACAGCT
>CBQZLL010000246.1:0-4673 GCA_967749945.1 uncultured Frankiaceae bacterium | reverse complement strand
AAGGCTCGCCGCGCTCGGGTCCGTAACTTCACGACGGACAAGACCGGCGACGCGCTGGCGCCGTACTCGAACCTCTACGTCGCACCGACCCCGGCCGTGCAGCCGGCCCTCGACGTCGAGCGGGTCGACGTGAGCCCCGAGATCAAGCTGAGCAGCGGCGCCAAGGTCGACAACGGCGGCATCACCGTCACGATCAAGCTCAAGGATCTCTCGGCTACGGCGCTGCAGAACGCGCTCACCGGCACCCGGAGCCAGTCGCTCGTCTACCTGTTCCGGTTCCTCAACGGCTACCAGCCGGCGGGCGCCACCGCCGCGTGGAACCCTGCCGTGGGCTGGACGTTCGGTTTCGACGACTTCACCGCGAAGTCGACCGAGGCGGGGCAGGCCGACCCGACGTCGGAGAAGATCATCGTCTGGCCGCAGTCGAAGGCGATCGACGGCAAGGCGTACGCCGACCAGGGCCTGATCCAGTTCTCGATCCCGCGCTCGTACCTGCGCACCCAGTCGGGGTCGACCAGCGCCGGCAAGACGCCGACGACGGTCGGGGTCAAGAAGGGCAGCAAGCTCTACGACGGCTCGGTCTTCACGCTCGGGAACTCGTTCACCGCCGTGCAGGCCGACCAGTCGTACCTCTACCCGGTCGACCAGACCGCGTCGATGGACTTCATCGTCGGCAAGGGGCGTCCGGCGAAGCCGGGCATCTCCTTCCGGTAGACCCAGCACAACCCAGCACCACGCCCAGCGCGCCACTGCGCGGGCCGCGGCTCCCCAGCCCCGCGGCCCGCGCAGTGGCGTGTGCAGGAGCCTTCCGCACGGCGTCGAAAGTTCACCGGGACGTCTCATGGAGGAAACAGTCATGCGCCCCAGCACGCTCCGCCGTACCGCGGTCGCCGGTCTCGTCGCCGTGCTCGCGGTCGGCTCGCTCAGCCCCGCGTTCGCCAAGCCCGGCAAGCGCAAGGGCCCGAAACCGCCGAACCCGCACAAGACCGCGCACGCGCACAAGACCCCGCGCGAGGTCCGCGACGACTACGCGCCGACGTGCCAGGGTGACCCGGCCGACTGGCAGACGCTCAACATCACGGTCAACGGCACGCCGACGTTCGGCGTCTTCGCGATGCCCAAGACGCCGGCCAAGGGCATCGTCGTCTTCGCCCACGGCTACGGCCACGGATCCGCGTCGTGGATCAAGCACGTGTCCGACACCGCGGCCCGCGACGGCGTCGTCGCCGTTGCGATGAACTACCGCGGCCAGGCCGCCGACAACCTCGGCTGGCACGTCCGCGAAGGCGCCGAGGACTCGATCGCGGCCGCGCAGTTCTTCAACAGCATCTGCAACAAGGCCAAGACCATCGTCATGTACGGCGTGAGCATGGGTGGCAACACGTCCGGCCTCGCCGTCGCCGCGCAGGCGAAGCGCCTCAAGCTCCCGAATCAGCGGGTGGCCGACCCGCTGTTCGACTACTGGTTCGACATCGAGGGCGCGGTCAACGTCACCGAGACCTACCTCGAGGCGCGCGGTCTCGCCCTGTCCGGCAACGCGTTCGCCGCGCAGGCGGTCAAGGACATCCAGGCCGAGATGGGCGGTCCGATCGAGACCGCCCACGACCGGTACCTCCACGAGACGGTCGTGAACCGGGTCGACGACATCGTCGCGTCCAACGCGAATCTTGGCGTCGTGACGGTGCACGGCGTCGACGACGGGCTCGTCGGCGCCAACCAGACTCCGGAGATCGTCGCCCTCCTGCGCGCGCACGGCATCAAGGTCGACTCGTTCACCGCGCTGACCAGGGGCAGCAAGTCGGAGAGCGGGACGACGCTCGACGGCTACGTCACCGGCAACATCCCTGGCTTCGAGTCGCCGTTCGCCGGCCACGCGAACGAGGAGAGCGATACGCACATCGTCGGCGCGGCCGGCTTCGAGCGGCTCGCGCTGCTCTTCAGCAGAAACGTCACGCCCGCGTGCCGAGTCGGGGTCCTCGACGGTACGACCGGCTACACCCAGACGAGCCCGCTCACGTCGCCGGCCACCTGCTAGGGGCGCGGGGCATCGCCCCGCCGCCGCCCACGTCTCGTGATCTTGGCGAGGTTCTGCACGCATATGGTGCACAACCTCGCCAAGATCACGAAGTTCTGGGACGGCCGAACCGATCCGGGCCGTTTCGCCAAGCCCTACTGAGGCCGGAACCGCGCCCGCGCCCGCGCTTCCTTGTGAACCTGCTTCCATCGGTCGCGGTCGGCGAGGCGGAGCAGCACGTCCTGCTTCGCGGCGACGTGGCGTAGCTCGCGTTGCAGCTTCTGGTGGCTCTCCCAGCGCCGCCGGTCGAGCGTGCCTGCGTCGAGCGCGGCGAGTACCGCGCACCCCGGCTCGGTCCGGTGCGCGCAGTCGGCGAACCGGCACTGCTCGATGAGTGCCTCGACCTCGGCGAAGGTGCGTTCGAGGCCCTCCTCGGCGTCCCAGAGCTGGAGGCCACGCAGGCCTGGCGTGTCGATGAGGACGCCGCCGTCCGGCAACGGCACCAGCTCGCGGTGCGTCGTCGTGTGCCGGCCTTTACCGTCGTCGCGGATGTCGGTGGTCGCCAGGTGGTCGGTGCCGAGGAGGCGGTTGGCGAGCGTCGACTTCCCGACGCCGGACGCGCCGAGCAACACGACGGTACGACCCGGCGCGAGATGACCGCGTACGTCGTCGAGCCCGTCGCCGGTCACGCTCGACACGGCGTGAACGGGGGAGCCCGGCGCGGCCGCGACGACGGACTCGGTCACCGCGTCGAGGTCGGCGCAGAGGTCGGACTTGGTGAGCAGGACGACCGGCTGGCCGCCGCTCTCCCAGGCGAGCGCGAGGAAGCGTTCCAGCCGCCGGAGGTTTGGTGCCGCGGCGAGTGCGACGACGACGAACACGACGTCGACGTTCGCCGCGAGCACCTGCCCGGACGTCGCGTTCGCGCTGCCGTGACGGACGAACGCCGACCGCCGCGACAGCACAGCCTCGACGAGGTGGACGCCGCCGCCGTCCCTGACGGCGACCCAGTCGCCGACGGTCGGCAACGCCGTCGGGTCGAGCGCGGCGTGGCGCAGCGTGCCGCTGACTTCGGCGCGGATCGCGCCGGACGTGGTGAGGATGAGGTACGAGCCCTTGTCGGGCCGCGCGACGCGGCCGGCCACGCAGGTCGCGAGGTACGGGGCGAACTCAGTGTCCCGGCGGGAGTCCCAGCCGAGGTCGGGAAGTGCGGTCAACGCGGGTGCCTCTTTCGACGAGGAGGGTGAGGGCAGGCGAGAAGCAGCTCGCGGCCATCCGACCCACCTCCTCGCGTCCCGGCACTCGGCCGACTGGCGCGCACGCTAACGCGCTCGCGATCCCCGGCGCACCGGGTTTTCGCCTACGATGCGCCGCGATGCGAGCGACGGACGAATACCCGGGTGCGGCGCTCGGCCTGCCTGCGGAGGGCGCGAACGCGGTCGCGGGCTTGGGCGTTCGCTTCGCCGCCGCGGCGGTCGACCTGCTCCTGCTCTCCGTCGCGGGCCACTACAGCGAAACCTGGCTGTTCAGCGTCGTCGCCGTCGTCGGCCTCGTCACGCTGCCCGTGCGTTGGGGCACGACGGTCGGCATGGCGGTGTGGCGACTTCGGTTCGTCCCCGTGATCGACGGTGTCGCCCTGACCGAGCAGCGCGGGCTCACCGTCCTGACGGCAGTCGGGCGGGCCTTCCTCTGGCTCTGCTGGCCGCTGTGGTTCGCGGGGGCGAACGAGGACCGGCGGACCGTCAACGACCGCTGGACTCGGACGGTTGTCGTGGAGTGGTGACGAGGCCGCGCGGCGGCACCCAGCCGCCGAACGCGCTCTCCAGATGCCGCGCCACCGCGATCGTCAGGTGGTCGTTGCCAGGCCCGGCGGCGACCTGCACCCCGAGCGGCAGCCCGGTCGGGTCGAGGCCCAACGGCACCTGCGTCGCGGGCAGCTCCATGACGTTGAGGATCCCGGTGTACGCGAACGCGAACGGCCGCCGCAGCGGCTGGTTGTGCTTCGGCGCGACGGTCGGGAACGACGGGTAGAACAGCACGCCGTCGCCGACGAGCGCGGTCAGCTCCTCGCGCAGCGTCGTGCCGAGCGCGACGTAGCGGCGGCCGCGAGCGGGCAGCAGGTCGGGCCAGCGTTCGAGGACGGCGAGGCCGAGCGCGGGCAACGTGTGCGGCGACCGGCCGCCGACGTACCGCCCGATCTCGCGCGGCGTCGAGAACCGCCCGCCGTTCGCGAGCAGCGTCCGGAACGGCACCTCCCGCGCCGCCGAGAGCATCGCTCCCCAGATGTCGAACGACCGCTTCAGCGCCGCCACGTCGGCCACCCGGACGCGGGCGCCGAGCTCGCGCAGCGACGCGACCGCGCGGCGTTGCGCCGCGATCAGCTCGGGGCTCACGGCTTGCGCGCCGTTGCCTTCGACGGAGACGACGGAGAGCGCGGACAGGTCGACGGCGGTCTCGTCGCCGACCTGGTCGGCGTCCGGGCCGGCCAGCAGCCGCAACAGCGGCGCGAGGTCCTCCGCGTGGCGCGCGAGCGGACCGGTGCACTGATAGCGCAGCATCGCGGGGCTCGGGTCGAGGGGGAACTGGCCGTCGTTCGGGACGAGCCCGGCCGACGGCTTGTGGCCGAACACCCCGTTGAAGAACGCCGGCATCCGGATCG
>CBQZLL010000245.1:0-4673 GCA_967749945.1 uncultured Frankiaceae bacterium | reverse complement strand
CACAGCGCCTCCAGCGCGGTCGCGACCCGGTCGGCGACGACGTCGACGATGCGCGGGTCGAGGTTCAACGGGTCGGTGAGCACCCACGGCACGGCACCATGCTCCGCGGCCGCCGCGGCGAGCGCGGCGGGGATGTCGGTGGTCGTGTGGGCGCCCGGGTAGAGGAAGTACGGGTGCACGACGATCCGGTCGCAGCCTGCCGCCAACAGCAGGCCGTACCCCTCGGCGATGGTCGGCCGGGCGATCTCCAGGTACGCCGCCTCGACCGCGTGCGAGGGCACCCGCGCGGCCAGCGCCTCGGTGACGGCGACGAGCAGGTCGTTGGCCGGGCCGCGGCGCGATCCGTGCCCCACGACGAGCAGGCCCAGCCGCCCGCCCGCCGAACTGTCTTTCATAGGTGCCAGTCTGCCGTCTTGCGACCCTCCCCCACACGGGAGGATTTGTGTCACACGGGCAGGATTGACCGCCAGCACGACGAACGCAGAGCCAGAGATCCAACAGAGATCCACCAGAGATCCACCAGAGCGCCATCCGAACGCCCCTCACAAGGAGCTCGATGAACCGCGACACGCGCGAGAACGGGCCCGGCGCGCCCCGCCGGTCCCGCGTGCTCGGTCGCGTGATCGGGCGGCGGAATCCGTTGGCGCGCAGCGACTCCGAGCGCATCGCCGCCGTCGCCGCCGAGGCCGACATGCCCGTCCAGGACGTCCTGCGCGACGTCGCCGACTTCCGGCTCGCCCTCGAGACCGACATGATCATCGCGGCGGCCGCCGTGGACGCCGAGGCTCCGGGGCTGCTCTCCGACGTGCTCGACGAGGAGCGGCTGGAGCTCGCGACGTTCCACGACCGGCTGATGACGCGCCTCGCCGATGCCGCCGCCACCGACGAGATCGCGCTCCGCCGCCAGACCGGCTCGGTCAAGCCACGGCTCGCCTCGAAGGTCCTCATGGTCGCCGCGACCGCCGTCGCGGTCGTCGGCCTCGGCCGCGCGGTCGTCCCCGCTAGCGTGAACACGCGCAACGCCGCCGCGCTGGAGGCCGCCGACCAGCAGTACGCGAACTTCAGCAGCGCCGTGATCAGCCACTCGTCGCTCCGCGTCAGGGACGCCGCGCAGCAGCTCCACCACACGCTCGAGCAGCTCATCAGCCAGCACGCGAGCGACCCCGAGGTGGCCCGTCGTACGGCGCAGCTCCTCCAGGCCGAGATCTCGTTGCTGCAGATCAACGACCCGTACGGCGCGAGCCTGGTGCTCGCCCAGGCGCGGACGCTGGTCAAGCGGCTCGAGGCAGCCGCGCCGGAGGGGGTCCGGGCCAGCGTGGCGCCGGTCCTCAACGCCACGTCGCCGAAGCCGGCCCCGAAGCCCAAGGCGACCACCTCGCCGAAGCCGTCGCCCTCGCCGAGCCCCACGGTGACGACCACCAAGTCGCCCGACAGCGGCCCGCTCCACACGCCGTAGCGCCCGCTCCTCCCCCGCGTTCCCTGCTCGTCCCCTTTGTGCCGATTTTGCCACGTCCTCGTTGTTGCAAGTACGTGGCAAGTACGTGACGACGGCATTAGGCTCGGGGACGTGCCCCGGATGCCCGCCCTGCTGCTCGCCGCTGCCCTGGCACCCGCCCTCGCGGCGGGCTGCGGCGCGTCGACCGCGAGCACCGACGGCCGGCTTCGCGTCGTCACGACCGTCGCCCCGCTGACGAGCATCGCCGCGAGCATCGGCGGCGACCGGGTCCGGGTCACCGGCCTGGTCCCGGAGGGCACGAACTCCCATACGTTCGAGCCCCCGCCGAGCGCCGCCGAGGTCCTCAGCGAGGCCGACCTCGTCGTCGTCAACGGCCTCAAGCTCGAAGACCCCACCGCGGAGCTCGCGCGGGAGAACAAGAAGAAGTCCGCGACGATCCTCGCCCTCGGCAACGAGGTGCTACCGGAGTCCGAGTGGATCTACGACTTCTCGTTCCCGAAGAAGGACGGCAAGCCCAACCCGCACCTGTGGACCGACCCCAAGTACGCGATCCGCTACGCCAGCCGCATCCGCGACGCGTACGTCGCCCGCGACCCCGGCGGCACGGCGACGTACGACGCCAACCTCGCGACCTTCACCACGGCCGCGACGGCGCTCTCCGACGCGATGGTCGCGGCGAGCAGGACGGTCGCGCGCAAGGACCTGCTCACCTACCACGACGGCTACGCGTACTTCGCCCGCGACTACGGCTGGCACGTCGTCGGCGCGATCCAGCCGGCGAACTTCGCCGAGCCGACGCCGCGCGAGGTCGTCGCGCTCATCGACCAGATCAGGGCGACGAAGGTGCCGGCCATCTTCGGCTCCGAGGTGTTCCCCTCCACGGTGCTCGCGCAGATCGGCAAGACCACCGGCGCCCGCTACGTCGACACGCTCCGCGACGACGACCTGCCTGGCAAGCCCGGCGACGCCGAGCACTCGTGGCTCGGACTGATGCGGGCCGACTTCGTGACGATGGTCGAGGCGCTCGGCGGCGACGCCGGCGCGCTGAAGGCCGTCGCGCTCACTCCCATCGACACCGCGAGGTACCCGCAATGAGCTCACGCGTTGGCACCCTGCTGCGACTCGACGGCGTGACCTGCCGGTACGGCTCCGAGACCGTGCTGCGCGACGTCGACCTCGACGTGTACGCCGGGACGTTCACCGGCGTCGTCGGCCCGTCCGGCTCCGGCAAGACGACGTTGCTGCGCGTGCTGCTCGGCACGGTGAAGCCGTCGCGCGGCACGGTGCACCGGCCCAAGGGCATCGCGGTGTCGTACGTCCCGCAGCTCGAGACGGTCAACTGGAACTTCCCCGTCACCGTCGAGGAGTGCGTCCTCATGGCGCGCACCGGCGGCCGCGTCCTCCCGTGGCCGAGCGCGTACGAGCGCCGCGAGGTCGCCCGCGTCCTCGACCGTCTCGGCATCGGCGGCCTCGCGAAGCGGCACATCCGCCAGCTCTCCGGCGGGCAGCAGCAGCGCATGTTCATCGCCCGCGCGTTGCTCCGCCGGCCGCAGCTCGTCCTGCTCGACGAGCCGACGTCGGGCGTCGACGTCGCGACCCGGCACGACATCCTGCACCTGCTCGCCGATCTCAACGACGACGGCATCGGCATTGTCCTCACCACGCACGACCTCAACGGCATGGCCGCGCACCTGCCGCACCTGGTCTGCCTGCACACCGGCGTCATCGGCGTCGGCGCGCCCGCTGACGTGCTGACACCCGACGTCCTGGAACGCACGTTCGGCGCGAAGATGGAGGTCCTCGTCCACGGCGGCATGCCGATCGTCGTCGACCACTACGACGGGCCGACGATCCCGGTCCCGCGCAAGGCCCCGGCGTGAGCGACCTGCTGCACCCGTTCGCGTTCCCGTTCTTCACCCGGGGGCTCGTCGTCGCGACGATGAGCGGCGCGCTGCTCGGGCTGATCGGCGTCTACATCACGCTCAAGGGCATGTCGTACATCGGCCACGGTCTCTCCCACGCCATCTACGGCGGGTTCGCCGCGAGCACGATCGTGTCGTTCAACTACTACATCGGCGCCGGCCTCTGGGGCATCGCGTCGGCGCTCGCCATCAACGGCGTGACCCGCCGCCGCGCCATTGGTGCGGACGCGGCGATCGGTGTCATCACGACGGCGTCGTTCGCGCTCGGCGTCGCGCTGTTGCGGATCTACGGCGCGCGCGGCAAGAGCTTCGACGCGGCATTGTTCGGCTCGATCCTGGGTCTCTCGAACGGCGACGTGCTCGCCGTCGCGGTCGTCACCATGCTCGCCGTGGCGCTGGTGTTCTTCCGCTACCGGGCGTTGCTGTTCACGACGTTCGACCCCGAGGTCGCCGACGTCTCGGGTGTCTCCGTCGCGCGGACCGACGCGCTGCTGACGACGGTGCTCGCGCTCGGCATCCTGGTCACCCTCAACGTCATCGGCGTCACGCTCGTCGCCGCGATCCTCGTCATGCCGGCGGTGGTCGCGCGGATGCTGACGTCGTCGTTCACCCGGATGCTCTGGCTGTCGACGACGATCGGCGCGGTCTGCGGCTTCGTCGGGATGAACCTCTCGTACCACCTCGACGTGCCGTCCGGCACGATGATCGTGCTGACCGGCGCGGCCATCTTCACGCTGACGTTCGCGGCGACCGGCGTGCGCGGCCTGCACCGTACGGCCGGGCTCGACGCGGCATGAGTCCCGACGAGGTCGCGCTGCTGCGCGCGGTCTTCGAGGGGACGGCGTTCGACGACGAGATCGTCGACTTCGCGGGGGCGCTCGGCGCCGCGCCACACGAGGTCGGCGGGCTGCTCCTCGTCGGTACGCCGGCCGACGAGCCGTGGCACTTCGCCGCGCACCTCACCGACGAGGCCGAGTGGGCCGCGCGGCCCGAGCTCGCGCCGACGCTGGTCCGCTGGGCGGTGCCGCCGGGCGCGCCGCCGCACCTTGCCGTCGGCCTCGACCGGCTGCACGTCGTCCGCACCAAGGAGACGGTGCTCGTCGTCGCGCCGGACGCCGTTCCGGAACGCCTGCTTGACGACGTGCAGCGCGCGCGCAAGACCGGTGCCCACGTCCTCGCCATCGAGGCGGGCGACCGCGACCTGCGCGGGCTCGCGCACGAGGCGCTGACCGTTCCGGAGGCGTCGTACCTCGACGTCGTGCAGCACGTCGTCAGCGCGGCCGCGCCCGGCGCCG
>CBQZLL010000244.1:0-4686 GCA_967749945.1 uncultured Frankiaceae bacterium | reverse complement strand
TCATCGCGAGCGCGAGCGACTTCATGTCGCTGAAGGCGAGCTTGTCGTCGACCTGGAGCGACTTCGTCGCGACGTCGAGGAAGTTCTTGAGCTTGAACGGGTTGAGCAACACGCCGAGGCTCGTCGCCCGGCGCAGCAACGCACCGAGGAACTGCTGCTGCCGCTCGATCCGGTCGAGGTCGCCGCGCGGCAGGCCGTGCCGTTGCCGCACGAACGCGAGCGCCTGGGTGCCCTTGATCCGGCTGTGCCCCGCGGGGAGGTTGATGCCGGACAACGCCTCGTGCGCCGGCTTCGACAGGCAGACGTCGACACCGTCGACCGCGTCGACGAGACGTTGGAACCCGGCGAAGTTGACTTCGATGTAGTGGTCGATGCGGATACCCGTCAAGTGTTCGACGGTCTGGATGGTGAGGACCGGACCGCCCTGGGAGAACGCGGTGTTGATCTTCGCCCAGTGCGCCTCGCGGTCGCCGTGCGCCGGGATCTCGACGTACGAGTCGCGCGGGAACGACAGCAGCGTGACGTGCTTACGGTCCGCCGACAGGTGCACCAGGATGATCGTGTCCGACCGTCGCCCCGCGACGAACTCCGTCGCCGCGCGCTTGAGCTCCGCCTGCGTCATGCCCTCGCGAGAGTCGGAGCCGACGAGCAGGAAGTTCTGCGCCTTGCCGGGGACGCGATCGGGCCGCTTGCCGGGAATCCCGAGCGAGATGTGCGGGATGCGGCCGTCGTAGTAGCGGAACAGCGCGTAGCCGACGCCGCTGGCCGCGACCACTGCGACCGACGTGATCACGGCGACCCACGAGAGCGCGCGGGCGAGCTTGCGGTGGCGCATCGGCGGGCGGCCGCGCGGGTTCAGCTCCGGCGGAAGCACCAGGCCGTGCGGGTTGTCGGTCACGCTGGGTACGGCTCCACGGGTCGGCGGCGTCGGTAGTAGAGACGAGCGAAGAGGCCCGAAGGTTGCGCTCGGGACCGACCGCCAGCGTAGCGAACCTACGTGGCCGCGCCGTGGAGGCGGCTGCTAGCCTCGCGTCCACTATGAAAGCGCTCGTACTCTCGGGCGGCGCGGGAACGCGCCTGCGGCCGATCACCCACACCTCCGCCAAGCAGCTCGTCCCCATCGCGAACAAACCGACGCTGTTCTACGGCTTGGAGGCGATTCGCGACGCCGGCGTGACGGACGTCGGCATCGTCGTCGGCGACACCGCGCCGGAGATCATGGCGGCAGTCGGCGACGGCACCGCGCTCGGGATCTCGGTGACGTACATCCGGCAGGAGGCGCCACTCGGGCTCGCCCACTGCGTGAAGATCGCCCGCGACTTCCTCGGCGACGACGAGTTCGTCATGTATCTGGGCGACAACTTCATCGTCGGGGGCATCACCGAGCTGGTCGAGGAGTTCTCGGCGGAGCGTCCCGACGCGCAGATCCTGCTGACGAAGGTCGACAACCCGTCGCAGTTCGGCGTGGCTGAGCTCGGCCCCGACGGGCGCGTGCAGTCGCTCGTCGAGAAGCCGTCCGAGCCCAAGAGCGACCTGGCCCTCGTCGGCGTCTATATGTTCGGCCCGTCGGTGCACGACGCTGTCGACGCCATCAAACCGAGCGCGCGCAACGAGCTCGAGATCACCGACGCGATCCAGTGGCTCGTCGACGCGGGCAAGGACGTACGACCGCACCTCGTTACCGGTTACTGGAAGGACACCGGCCGGCTCGAGGACATGCTCGAGTGCAACCGCAAGGTGTTGGAGTCGCTGGAGCCCGCGATGCACGGCACCGTCGACGCCGAGTCGCGGCTGGTCGGGCGCGTCGTCATCGAGGAGGGCGCGCAGATCATGCGATCGACGGTGCGCGGTCCCGCGATCATCGGGCGCGGGACGCGGGTGGTCGACACGTATGTCGGGCCGTTCACCTCGATCTACCATTCGTGTCTCGTCGAACGCACCGAGATCGAGCACTCGATCGTGCTCGAGTCGACGCACATCGCGGACATCCAGCGCATCGAGGACTCGTTGATCGGCAAGGAGGTCGAGCTGTCCCGCTCGGTCGCCATGCCCAAGGCATTGCGCCTCATGCTCGGCGACCACAGCAAGGTCGCGATCCCGTGACCCCCTGACAGGATGGATGGCATGAGGATTCTCGTGACCGGCGGCGCCGGCTTCATCGGCTCGCACTACGTCCGCACCCTGCTGACCGAACGCGACGACGTCGAGGTCACCGTCTACGACAAGCTCACGTACGCCGGAAACTTGGCCAACCTCGAACCCGTCGCCGACAGCCCGCGCTACCGGTTCGTCCAGGGCGACATCGTCGACACGCGGCTGCTCGACGACGTACTACCGGGGCACGACGCCGTCGTGAACTTCGCCGCCGAGAGCCACGTCGACCGCTCGATCAGCGGCGCCGCGGACTTCGTCGTGACGAACGTGCTCGGCGCGCAGACCGTGTTCGACGCGTGCCTGCGCAACGGCACCCCGCGCGTCGTGCACGTCAGCACCGACGAGGTGTACGGCTCCATCCCGGTCGGCGAGTTCAAGGAGACGGACGTCCTCGAACCGAACTCGCCGTACTCCGCCGCGAAGGCCGGAGCCGACCTGCTCGCGCGCGCCTACTACGTCACGCACGGCCTCCACATCAGCATCACGCGCTGCTCGAACAACTACGGGCCGTACCAGTTCCCGGAGAAGGTCATCCCGCTGTTCGTCACCAACCTCGTCGACGGTAGGACGGTCCCCCTCTACGGCGACGGGCTGAACGTCCGCGACTGGCTCCACGTCGACGACCACTGCCGCGGCATCCAGCTCGTGCTCGACCGCGGCGAGCCGGGCGAGGTCTACAACATCGGCGGCGGCGTCGAGCTCACGAACAAGGAGCTCACCCAGCTGCTGCTCGACGCGTGCGGCGCGACATGGGACAGCGTCGAGTACGTCGAGGACCGCAAAGGTCACGACCGCCGGTACGCCATCGACGACTCGAAGCTGCGGGCGCTCGGCTACGCGCCGCGGACGTCGTTCGCCGAGGGGCTCGCGACGACGATCGCGTGGTACCACGCCAACGAGGCGTGGTGGCGCCCCCTCAAGGAGAAGGCCGCGATCGCGTAGCAGGTTGCCGCCATCCCGACCCCGTGATCTTGGCGAGGTTCTGCACGCATATGGTGCACACCATCGCCAAGATCACGATTGTGGCGGGTCGGTCAGCTCGGCTTCCGCGCGTGCCAGGCGAGGTACATGTACGACGGTTTGAGGCCGGTCGTCTCGGCGAGGGCGTCGTCGCAGGTCACGGTGAGCTGGGCGGGGTCGGTCGCGGCGAGGATCGACTCGACGTCCCACTCCGGCGAGATGCCCTGCGGCCAGCGCGCGTCGCGGTTCTCGGCGTGCCGCTTGAAGTCGGCCGTACAGAGCAGCCGCGTCACGAAGCCGTGGTCGCGCAGCGTCCCGGTGAGGTCGAGCCCGAACCGCCAGAACACCGGCGTGTCGTCGCCGTGGAACTCCGGCTCGGCCGGCGGAGCCGTCACGCCCTGGAGGACGGGCACGAGCAGGATCACCGTGCCGCCTGGCTTGAGCACCCGGTACAGCTCGTCGAGTGCCGCGTCGGTGTCGGGCACGTGTTCGAGAACGTGGGAGGTCAAGACGACGTCGAGCGAGTCGTCGGGCAGGTCGATCTTCTGCAGGTCGATCGCGATGTCGGCCTGGTGCGCGCGCTGGTCGTAGTCGCTCGCCAGGTAGTCGACCCGCGCGGACATCGCGTCCTTGTACGCGTGCCCCATCCGCGGGCTCGTCTCCAGCAGCCGTGTCTGCTTCGTCACCGTCGTGCTCGACGTGAGGCAGTGGAACAGCCAACGGTCTCGGCCGATCGCGCCGCACTGCGGGCACACCGACGACTCGCAGTGCTCGACGCCGTCGAAGGCCGTACCCTGCCACCGGCACACCGTGCACCGCTTGGCGCCGGGCGGGCCGGGCACCTGCGGGACGAACGGCCGCAGCGGCACCGCGCCGGACGGCATGCCAGAGAGGCGGTCGAGCACGCGCCGCGCGGTGCGGCGCGCGTGGTGGACGAGCGACATGCACGCATCCTGTCAGGAAGGACGACTGAGCCATGCACGACGCCCTGCCGCGCGCGCTCGTCGTCGGCGCGGGCGGGCAGCTCGGCACCGACCTGCTCGCCGTCCTCGGCTCGTCGGCGCGCGGGCTGACGCACGCGGACCTCGACATCACGGACGGTGCGGCGGTACGCGCCGCGGTCGGCGACTGGGCGCTGGCGACCCGCGACCTGCCCGGGCGCCCGGTCGTCTTCAACGCCGCCGCGTGGACCAACGTCGACGGCGCCGAGGAGGCCGAGGAGGCGGCGTACGCGGTCAACGCAGCGGCGCCCGGGTTCCTCGCCCTCGCGGCCGAGGGCGCCGGCGCCCGGCTCGTGCACGTCTCGACCGACTACGTGTTCGCGGGTGACGCGACGACGCCGTACGACGTCGGCACGCCGACGGCGCCGCGCTCGGCGTACGGCCGGACCAAGCTCGCGGGCGAGCAGGCGGTGCTCGCGGCGTCGGCGGGGTCGTACGTCGTCCGCACCGCCTGGGTCTACGGCGCGACGGGCGGCAACTTCGTCAAGACCATGGCTCGCCTTGCACGCGAGCGCGACACGCTCTCGGTCGTCGACGACCAGCGGGGCTCGCCGACCTGGTCGTACGACCT
>CBQZLL010000243.1:0-4690 GCA_967749945.1 uncultured Frankiaceae bacterium | reverse complement strand
AGACGATGTGCCCGCACCAGCCGGCTTGCCCCGGCGCGCACTCGACCGACCACGACGCCGCGCGCGTGGTCGCGAGCCACCCCGAGCAAGGCTGGTCACTGCTCTGCAACGGCATCGTCCGGTTCGACGACACGGGGGAGATCCTGCCCTCCGGCGAGATCCAGGCGCCGGTCCAGCCCCGGCTCCGCCGGGTCGCGTAGCACGGACGACGCGGCCCCTCCGGCCAGTAGGGTCGCACCCGATGGACCCCTCCCCCCGCCCGCTCGCCGTCGTCGACATCGACGGTGTCGTCGCCGACGTACGACACCGCCTGCACCACGTCGAGTCCCGGCCGAAGGACTGGGGCGCGTTCTTCGCGGCGGCCGGCGAGGACCCGCCGCTGGCCGCCGGCGTCGACCGGGTCCGCGCCTTGCTCGCCGACCACGACGTCGTCTATCTCACCGGCCGCCCCGAGCACCTGCGCCGGGTCACCGAGGCGTGGCTGGACCGGCACGGCATCGGTGGCCACCCGGTCGTCATGCGCGGCCGCGGCGACTTCCGGCCGGCGCGAGTGACCAAGGCCGCGGAGGTCGGGCGGCTGGCCCGCGGCGGCCGTACGGTCGCCGTCGTCGTCGACGACGACCCCGAGGTCTGCGACGCGCTACGCGTGGCCGGGTGGCCGGTCGAGCAGGCGACCTGGGTCCCCCACTCCCGCACCCTCCGGGCCGCCCAGGAGCGCGACGGGCGTACCTAGGGCCGCAAGCAGCGGCGCTGCCTTCGCCTCCGCCTCCGCGACCTCCGCGGCCGGGTCGCTCCCCCACGTCACGCCGCCACCGGTCCAGAGGTGGATGCGCCCGTCCGCGACCGCGAACGTCCTGATCGTCAGCCCCAGGTCGACGTCGCCGTCCGGTCGTACCCAGCCGAACGCCCCCATGCTCGGTCCGCGCCCGACCGGTTCGAGCCGGGCCAGCTCGGCGATCGCCGCGCGCTTCGGCGCGCCCGTCACCGACCCCCCCGGGAACGTCGCTGCCAGCACCTCGGCCAGTGAGGTCCCCGGGCGCAGCCGCGCCTCGACCGTCGACTCGGCGTGCCACACGCCGGCCCGCGGTACGACGTCGTAGAGGTGCGGGACCGCGACCGTGCCGGTGACCGCGACGCGGCCGAGGTCGTTGCGTTCCAGGTCGACGATCATGACGTGCTCGGCGCGGTCCTTCGCGCTGGCGCGCAACGTCTCCGGGTCCGCTGCCGTGCCCTTGATCGGCCGCACCCGAACCAGGTCGCCGGTGATCTCGAGGAACGACTCGGGCGACGCGCTGTGCACCGACCACCCCTCCCCCGCGACCGACCCGGCATACGGCGTTCCCGGCACCAGCCGGATCGCCGCGTCGACGGCCGCCACGTCACCGGCGAACGACGCGGTGCGGTGCCCGACGACGTTCGCCTGGTAGAGGTCCCCGCGCGCGATCGCGTCGCGGACCCGCTCCACGGCCGCGGCGTGCTCGGCGGGCGACCAGGTCGCCGTCCAGCGGCCGATCCGCGCCATCGCGGACCGGATCGGTGGCGGCACCGGGCGGCGTTCGTAGATCACCACCGCCGCGTCCGGCACCGCCGGGCAGGGCGATGGCGCGGTTTCCGGGAGCCCGGCCAGGTCGGCCGGCCAGGCCGCGCCCCCGAGCAGCAACGCCGCCCCGGCCGCGCGGGTGTCCGGCGTTCCGCCGAGTGGCTCGACCGCGAACCCGTGGCCCGCGAGGAACATCGCCGCCCGGACGACCGGGACCCCCCCGACGGCTCGCCACCACCCCCACCTTGATAACTCCGCGAGCCCCGACGGCGCACGCGGCGGGGTCAGCACGCCGCGAGCGTACGCGGACTGTCCCGGTAGCAAATTCTTGGTGTCGTTTGTCCACAACATGCGGTGAAACAGGGACAGCGCGCGCAGGTCGGAGTGCAATGAGGCTGAACGGCTCTGAAGTTTCCGGACGGGATGCCGATGATCGCCTGGAGAGCAGAGCGCGCGAGGAGATGCTCACTATGTGCCCGCACGACCCGCCGTGCCCGTCGGCGACCGCGACTGACCACGACGCCGCGCGCGTCGTCGCCAACCACCCCGAGCAGGGCTGGTCGCTCCTGTGCAACGGCGTCGTCGTCTTCGAGGACTACGGCGAGCTGCTCCCCGACGGCACCGCGCACGGCGCGATCCGGTCGGACAGCGGCCACGCCGCCTGACCCCTACTCGAACGCCTCCGGCGGCGGGCACGAGCAGACGAGGTTGCGGTCGCCATAGCCGCCGTCGATCCGCCGGACCGGCGCCCAGTACTTGTCCCCCCGCAACGACGCCACGGGGAACGCCGCCTCCTCGCGACCGTACGGGTGCGCCCACGCGTCGCTCGTGACCATCGCCGCGGTGTGCGGCGCGTTGCGCAGCGGGTTGTCGGCGGCGTCGAGCTCGCCCGACCCGACCCGCGCGATCTCCCCGCGGATCGCGACCATCGCGTCGCAGAACCGGTCCAGCTCGGCCAGGTCCTCGCTCTCCGTCGGCTCGATCATCAACGTGCCGGCCACGGGGAACGACATCGTCGGCGCGTGGAACCCGTAGTCGATCAGCCGCTTGGCGACGTCGTCGACCGTGACACCGGTCTCCTTGGTGATCGCGCGCAGGTCGACGATGCATTCGTGCGCGACCAGGCCGTGGCGGCCGGTGTAGAGGACCGGGTAGTGCGGGCCGAGCCGCGCGGCGAGGTAGTTCGCGGACAGGATCGCGACCTGCGTCGCCCGGCGCAGTCCTGCCGCGCCCATCATCCGGACGTACGCCCACGAGATCGGCAGGATCCCTGCCGAACCGTACGGTGCCGCCGCGATGTGCTCCGACAAGAAGGGGGCGAGGTGCGCGCGCACGCCGACCGGCCCGACTCCAGGTCCTCCCCCGCCGTGCGGGATGCAGAACGTCTTGTGGAGGTTGAGGTGCGACACGTCCGCGCCGAATCGACCTGGACGTGACAGTCCGACCAGCGCATTGAGGTTGGCGCCGTCGACGTAGACCTGCCCGCCCGCGTCGTGGACCGCCGCGCAGACGTCGGTGATCGCGCTCTCGAAGACGCCGTGCGTGGACGGGTACGTCACCATCAGCGCCGCGAGCCGGTCCGCGTGCGTCGCGATCTTGGCGCGCAGGTCGGCGAGGTCGACGTTCCCTGCCTCGTCGCAGCCGACCACGACGACCCTCATCCCGGCCATGACGGCGGACGCGGCGTTCGTGCCGTGGGCCGAGGACGGGATGAGGCAGACGTCGCGGCCGGCCGCGCCCCGGCTGCGGTGCCAGCCGCGGATCGCGAGCAGGCCGGCGAGCTCGCCCTGGGAGCCGGCGTTCGGCTGGACGGAGACGCGGTCGTAGCCGGTGATCTCGGCCAGCCACGACTCGAGCTCGCCGATGAGCGTGGCGTACCCGGCCGTCTGGTCGAGCGGCGCGAACGGGTGGATGCGCGCCAGCTCGGGCCAGGTGATCGGCTCCATCTCGGCGGTGGCGTTGAGCTTCATCGTGCAGGAGCCGAGCGGGATCATCCCGCGGTCGAGGGCGTAGTCGCGCCCGGCAAGCAGGCGCAGGTAGCGCAGCAGCGCGGTCTCGGACCGGTGGGTGTTGAAGACCGGGTGGGTGAGGAACGCGCTCCCCCGCCGTAACCCCTCGGGCAGCGCGTCCGGCGTCGTCGCGTCGAGCTCGGCGAGATCCGCGTCGACCCCGAACGCCGCCAGTACCGCGGCCACCTGCCCCGGCTCGGTGACCTCGTCGGTCGACACCCCGACGGTGTCGCTGTCGGTCAACCTGAGGTTGATCCCCGCCGCGGCGGCTCGCGTCACGACCTCGATGGCACGTCCAGGCACCCGCGCGGTCACCGTGTCGAAGAACGCCTCGTGCACGACCGCCACCCCGCCGATCCTCAGCCCGGCGGCGAGGACGGCGGCGTGCCGGTGGGCGCGTTCGGCGATGGCGGTGAGGCCCTCGGGGCCGTGGTGCACGGCGTACATGCCGGCGATGACGGCGAGCAGGACCTGGGCGGTGCAGATGTTGCTCGTCGCCTTCTCCCGGCGGATGTGCTGCTCGCGGGTCTGCAGGGCGAGCCGGTACGCCGGGTGCCCGTCGGCGTCGACGCTCACTCCGACCAGGCGCCCCGGCAGGCTGCGCTCGAGGCCCGCGCGGACCGCCATGAACGCGGCGTGCGGGCCGCCGTACCCCATCGGGACGCCGAACCGCTGGCTCGACCCGACGACGACGTCCGCCCCCGCCTCGCCCGGCGGGCGGAGCAACGTCAGCGCGAGCAGGTCGGCGGCGACCGCGACGAGCGCCCCGCGCTGGTGTGCTGCCGCGATCAGGCCCGCGTGGTCGCGGACCGCGCCGGACGAACCCGGGTACTGGAGCAGCACGCCGAAGACGTCGCCGTCCGGCAGCGGCGCGTCGGCGTCGAACGTGCGGACCTCGATCCCGAGCGGCTCGGCCCGGGTCGCGACGACGGCGATCGTCTGCGGGTGGGTGTCCGCGTCGACGAGGAACGCCGCGCCGTCGGATGCCGTGCTCATCCGCCGGGTCAGCGCCATCGCCTCCGCGGCGGCGGTGCCCTCGTCGAGCAGCGAGGCATTCGAGACCGGCAGGCCGGTCAGGTCCTCGACCATGGTCTGGAAGTTGAGCAGCGCCTCGAGCCGGCCCTGGCTGATCTCCGGCTGG
>CBQZLL010000242.1:0-4703 GCA_967749945.1 uncultured Frankiaceae bacterium | reverse complement strand
GGGATGTACGAACGCCGCCTCAAGCGGCAGCTGCACGGCGCGCCCGTACCCCGGCACGTCGGCGTCATCATCGACGGCAACCGGCGCTGGGCGCGGTCCGTCGGCGAGGAGCCGCAGCACGGCCACCGCAGGGGCGCCGACCATATCGACGACCTGCTCGACTGGTGCGAGGACGCGGGCGTCGAGGTCGTCACGCTGTGGCTGCTCTCGACCGACAACCTCACCCGGCCCGAGCGCGAGCTGAAGCCGTTGCTCGCCATCATCGAACGCCGCGTCCGCGACCTCGCCTCCGACGAGAACCACTGGCGGGTCAACCCGATGGGCTCGCTCGACCTGTTGCCCGACGAGACGGCGCGGGTGCTCAAGGAGGCCGGCGAGGCGACCGCCGCGAAGACCGGCCTCGTCGTCAACGTCGCCGTCGGCTACGGCGGTCGCCGCGAGATCGCGGACGCCGTACGGTCGCTGCTCACCGAGCACGCCGCCCGCGGCGCGAGCATCGAGGACGTCGCCGCGACCCTCGACGTCGAGCACATCGCCGACCACCTCTACACCCGTGGCCAGCCCGACCCCGACCTCGTCATCAGGACCTCGGGGGAGATCAGGCTCTCGGGGTTCCTGCTCTGGCAGAGTGCGCACTCGGAGTTCTACTTCTGCGACGCGTACTGGCCCGACTTCCGCCGGGTCGACTTCCTGCGAGCGCTGCGGGCGTACGCGCAACGGCAACGACGGTTCGGAGTATGAGTTGGACCTGATCCGCGAGTACCTCATGCTCGGCCTGCGGCTCGACCGGCTCGTCGACGGCTTCGTCGACGCGTACACCGGCGATCCCGCGCTGCGCGCCGAGGTCGCCAACGAGCCAGTGCCGGTGGCGCGCGACCTGGCGACGCGGGCGCGCGAGCTGCGGGCCGAGGTCGCGTCGAGCGGGCTCCCGGCCGACCGCGCGACGTGGCTCGACGGGCAGCTGCACGGCCTGCACGTGTCCGGCCGCAAGCTCGCGGGCGAGCAGGTCGGCTTCGTGGACGAGGTCGAGTCGTACTTCCAGGTCCACATCGGGCCGGGCGACGAGGACGCGTACGCCGCCGCGCACGCCGCGCTCGACGACCTGCTGCCCGGGGACGGCCGGCTCGCCGAGCGCTACGTCGCCTGGCGCGAGGCGGAGATCGTCCCGCCGGACTCGTTGCAGGCGGCGGTCGACGCGTTCAGCAGTGACCTGCGCGACCGGGTGCGCGCGCAGTACCCGCTGCCCGAGACCGAGGTCGTGGAGTACCAGGTCGTGACGAACAAGCCGTGGAGCGGCTTCAACTACTACCTCGGCGACTACCGATCGCGGGTCGCCATCAACGCCGACCTGCCCGTCCGCAAGGCCGACCTGCCGAAGCTCGTCGCGCACGAGTCGTACCCCGGACACCACACCGAGCACTCGCGCAAGGAACGCCTCCTCGTCGAGGGCGAGGGTCGCGACGAGCACACGATCTTCCTCGTCAACACGCCCGAGTGCCTGATGGCCGAGGGGCTCGCCGACCTCGGCGTGCGCATCGCGGTCGGGAGGGCGTGGGGTGCGTGGGCGCGGGAGGTCTATGCCGACCTCGGCATCGCCTTCGACGGCGAGCTCGCCGAGGCGGTGGGGCGGGCTGCCGCCCCGCTGAACAGCGTCCGCCAGGACGCCGCGATCCTGCTGCACGACCGAGGCGCGACCGAGGACGAGGCCGTCGCGCACCTGGTGCGTTGGGGTTTGTCGTCGGAGGAACGCGCCCGCAAGTCGCTCGACTTCTACACCGACCCGCTGTGGCGGGCGTACACCTCGACGTACGTCGAGGGCTACCGCCTGCTCGGCCGCTGGCTCGACCTCGGCGACGAGGGGGAGCAGTTCCGCCGGTTGCTCGACGAGCCGCTCACACCGGCCACGATCCAGGCCGCGGTCGCGTGAACCTCAAGGACCTGCTGTTCAGCCGCGTCGTCAACCCGTTCCACCGCGTGGTCGTCCGCGCGTCGGGCGGGCGGGTGGCGGGCCGGCTCGGTGGGATGCCCGTCGTGATCCTGACGACGGTCGGGCGCAAGTCCGGCGAGCCACGGCGGACGATGCTCACCGCGCCCGTCGTCGACGGCGAGACGGTGGTGCTCGTCGCGTCGTACGGCGGCGACTCGCGGCACCCCGCCTGGTACCTCAACCTCTCCGCCAACCCCGACGTCGTCCTCGAACGCGACGGCCGCGCGACCCCCATGCGCGCGCGGACAGCGAGCGCGGAGGAGAAAGCCGCGCTGTGGCCGCGGATCGTCGCGTCGTACCGCGGCTACGGCGGCTACCAGAAGCGCACCGACCGCGACATCCCCGTCGTGCTGCTGACCCCGCGGTGAGAGGGGCGGGCGCCTCCGGCGCTCCGCCAAACCGCGTGATCTTGGCGATGTTCTGCACGCATATGGTGCAAACCATCGCCAAGATCACGAGGAAACGCGCTAGCGGCGGTAGCCGAGGATCGCGTTCAGGACCAGGCCGCCGGTGATGGTGACGCCGTAGTCCTTCAGGCCCTCGACGTGGTCCTCTTCCTCGGTCGGCGTCGGGAGCAACGCGCCGAAGATCGAGACGACGCCCTTGCCGTAGGGCATTGACCCGAGTGCCGTGAACGCGCCGGTCTTGTCGCTGACCGTCCCGACCGTCGTGCCGTGCAGCTTGTCCCAGTCGGTCGTCGTCACGCCGTAGTGCGGGGCGGAGCTCGTCGGCGCGAAGCCCAGCGGCACCTCGTAGTACGTCTGGCTCGACGTGTCGGACAGCCCCTTCTCCCACGGCGAGTCGAGGGTGCCGAAGTCGATGTGGCCCGCGTTCGTCTTGGCCGTCCGCATCGCGCTGTCGCCCGTCACGCCGAAGTACCGGGTGTACGGCACCGCCGCGTCGGTGAGCAGTAGCTGCCCGCCGCCGCGGACGAACGCCTGCAACGCCGCGCGGTACTTCTCCGCGCTGACCTGACGCCCCTTGGCGTCGGGCGGCATCGCGACGTCGGCGAGGACGAGGGTGTCGTAGCGCGAGAGGTGCGCCTTGCCCGACGCGATGTCGCCGGTGTTGAGCTTCGCGACGGTCGTCTTCGCGGCCTTGCGCAGGTCGTCGAAGTAGCGCATCCGCGTCACGTTGTAGCTCTTGGGCTTGTCGCCCTTCTCGGGCTTGAAGCCCAGGCCGTCGGACGACCGCACCCGGCGCGGGTCGAACGCGTACGCGACCTTGCCGAGCTTCAGCGTCGGCTTCACCTGTGCGGTGATGAGCGCCTCGACCATCAGCGACTCGATGATCCCCTGTACGCCGGCGACGTGGGCCTGCTCCAACGGCCCGAACCACGCATTCATCGGAACGCTGTGCGAGAGGAAGTTCTCCGCGTCGATCTCGACGGCGCCGCGTTCCTGCGCGAGCCAGTCGCCCATGAAGCCGCCGTCGTCGTAGCCGACGACGTCGTAGCCGGTCGCGGCCTTCGACGGCGTCTGCACGCCGATCGCGTCGGTCGCGAGGCCGAGGGCGACGGTCTGCTCGGTGAACTTCCGCTGCACGCTGCGGATCATGTGGTTGCCGAGCTGGAGCTCCTGCGCCTGCATCTTCGGCGTCCACTGCGCGGCGGGCCACATGAGGTCGGCGTACGCACTGTTGCTCGACGTCAGCTCGCCGTGGATGTCGCTCGCGGTCGTGATCTTGCCGAGCTTGCGGACGAACGCGACCCAGCCCTTCGACTCAGGGTCCGACAACGGCGTCGCCGGGCGGTTGGTCCAGCCGACCGTAGGGAACTCGCGGTTGAGGTCGGTGCCCTTGTCGTTCTCCCGGGTGTAGACGCCGTTGCCGAGGTCGCCGGCTGCCCAGCCGTCGGCGTTGAGGACGCCGAGCCACACCTCGGTGTGCGCGAGCACGTAGTCGAGCGGCTTGCCGACGTCGCCGGAGTAGAGCAGGTGCTTGCGGTCGGTCTTCCACCAGCGCGCGACGTTCTCGACGTAGCGGAACCCGCCCTCACGGCCGGCCGGCTCGTTCGCGTGGATCGACAGCGAGACGACGACCTTCTTCTTCGGGCCGTGCGCTTTCTCGTCGGTGAGCCGGATGACAGGGAGCTGGCGACCGCCCGACGAGACGTACGACTTGGTGTGCGTCCACTCGGCGAGCGTCTTCACCTCGACGACCTCTGGCGCGATCTGCTCGATCGCCTTGAGGGCCGGGAACGCCTCGCTGCCGTACTGGACGAACGTCGCGGTCAGCAGCGGGTCGGCGATGACGCGGTCGCCGCACGCGGCCGTCGGGACGCTGCCGGTGCAGGTCGGCGCGGCGTTGCCGGGGGCTCCTGTCAGGGCGAGCGCGAGGACCACCGCCGCGGGGACAAGGAGCGGGGTACGGGACATGCGGAATGACTTCCCCGTGCGGGGTGCGGGCTCCTGCCGCGCGCCACGGGTCCGGGCGTGTCGCTCCCTGGTGAGATCGGCGTGGCGCCGTACCGTCGGAGGCGGCGTCCTGGCAACCGCCGGGCCGCCCTCGGGAGGCCCGTTGCCGAATGGCGAGAGGGCCGGGACCCGGCCCGCGCGGGCCGCGCCCCGGAACCGCTCTCAGCGCGGGGCAAGCGCCCGCGCGCCCTGGGGGTGTCTCGCGGATCACCGGCCTGCTACGCGGCGTTCGGCACGACGGCTCGCCGCGTTGTCCTCGTCGCCGATAGCGCCGCTATCGGCTCCTCGTCCGCCTTGCGATC
>CBQZLL010000241.1:0-4784 GCA_967749945.1 uncultured Frankiaceae bacterium | reverse complement strand
CTAGGGCGTGTCTCTCATGTCGGGGCCGTCGCGAGCGGCGCCCAGGGCGTCCGATCGCAAGGCGGAGGAGGAGCCGATAGCGGCGCTATCGGCTCCTCCGACAACGCGGCGAGCGGTCGTGCTGGGGGTCGCGCAGCAGGTCACGGACATGGGAGACATGCCCTAGGGGAGGTCGGCGACGATCTCGGCGAGCGGGCGGCGCACGCCCGTGAAGAACGGGATCTCCTCGCGGGTGTGCCGCCGCGCCTCGGCGCCGCGCAGGTGCCGCATCAGGTCGACCAGCCGGTGCAGCTCGTCGGCCTCGAACGCGAGCAGCCACTCGTAGTCGTTGAGGGCGAAGCAGGCGACGGTGTTCGACCGCACGTCGGGGTACTCGCGGGCCATCTTGCCGTGCTCGGCGAGCAGGTCGCGGCGTTCCTCGGCGGGCATCAGGTACCAGTCGAGCGAGCGCACGAACGGGTAGACGCAGACGTAGCGCTTCGGGTCCTCGCGCCGGACGTACGCCGGGATGTGGCTCTTGTTGAACTCGGCCGGCCGGTGCAGGCCGACGACCGACCAGACGGGTTCGAGGTCGCGACCGAGGGCGGTCTGCCGGAATCTCGTGTACGCGGACTGGAGGACGTCGGGGTCCGGGCAGGTCCACCAGACCAGCAGGTCGGCGTCGGCGCGGTAGCCGGACAGCGCGTACGTGCCGCGGGTGTAGACGTCCTTCGCCGCGAGGTCCTCGAACAACGCGTCGACCTCGGCCGCGTCGCGCGCGCCGCCGGGCTCGGCCCGGAACACGGCATACATCGTGTAGAGCATCTCGTCGTTCAGCTCGCGCGCGGTGCGTTCGGTCATGCGTCCATCATCCCCGAGCCCGCAGATGGGTCGCCACGCGAACGGCCGCGGCCTCGCCCGATGCCACGCACGCGGCGATGCCGACGCCGCGATACGCAGCGCCCGCGACGGCGAGCCCGGGCACGGCGGCGACCGCGGCCTCGATGGCGTCGACCCGCGCGAGGTGTCCGAGCGCGTACTGCGGCAGCCCGTCGTCCCACCGCGCGACGAACGCGTCGAACGGCCGGGCCGGCAGCCGCAGCAACGGCCGGAGCTCGGCCGCGACGGCGTCGACGAGGTCGGCGTCGTCGAGCGTCACCGGCTCGCCCGCGCGACCGACCGACGCGCGGAGCAGGGTGACGCCAGCGGGCGCGACGCCGGCCCACTTCTGCCCGTAGAACGTCACCGCCTTGGTGAGCCGCTTGCCGGGCGGCACGAGAACGCCTGACCCGGCGGGGAGGCGTACGTCGCCGCGGTACGCGAGGCCGACCAGCGCGACCGAGGCGTACCCGATCTCGCGCAGCACCGCGGCCGCGGCGGGTGCGACGAGGTCGAGCAGGCGGGCCGCGGGCTTCGCCGGGATGGCGACGACGACGCCGTCGGCGATGAGCGCGCGACCGCCGGCGAGGGTGACCCGGAACGCGCCGGAGATCGGCTCGACGGCGGCGGCGCGCAGGTGGGGTACGACCTCGGCGCGGGCCGCGCGGGCGACGTGCTCGACGAGGTCGGAGAGCCCACCCCCGACCGAGCGGAACACCGGGTCCTGCATCGGCGCGGCGAAGCGGCGCTGTTCGCGCGCGGCGTGGACGAGGCTACGTTCGGACCGGGCGAGCGTCGCGAGGTCGGGCGCCGCCGCGTCGAGGTCGAGGTCGTCGGCGCGGCCCGCGTAGACGCCGCCGAGCAACGGCTCGACCAGCCGGTCGACTACCTGCCCGCCGAGGCGGCGCCGGACGAGCGCGCCGACGGTCACCGGACCCTCGACCGGCTCGCCGGGCAGCCACGGCTCGACGGCCGCGCGCAGCAGGCCGTACGGCGAGAGCACCCGCGACCGGGCGAGCGGCCAGATCCGCGCGGGTACGCCGCGCACGGTCCCTTCGGGCAGCCGTCGCAGCCGCGAGCCCACCCAGACCCACGCGGCGCCGGTCGCGGGCGACACGATCGCGTCGGCGAGGCCGACCTGCTCGGCCAGCCGGGTCGCGTCGGGCACGCGGGCGAGCCAGTTGTCGGCGCCGGTCTCGACGACCGCGCCGCCGAGCTCGCCGGTCTGCAGCTTGCCGCCGAGCCGCCCCGACTCCTCGACGACGGTGACGTGGACGGACGGCAGCTCGCGGCGTAGCGCGTACGCCGCCGCGAGTCCGCTGATGCCGCCGCCGACGACGACGACGTGCCGGGGCGAGGGGGCGTCCACGAACCGTGATCATCCCGTGGCCGCCGTGACGCGGCGCGACGACACCCTGACGACCACGAGGACATTCCGGACGAGAGGGGCACGACGATGCGTCGGACGGCGGCAGTGGTGGTGGCGGTGCTGCTCCTCGCGGGGTGCGGACGCGGCTCGGGCGACCGCACGGGGACGAGCAGCGGGGGCCTGGCGAAGAGCGCGGTCGACGCGCCGGGCAGCGACGGCATGGCGCCGGCCCGCGCGGCGAACGGCCCGGCCGCCGTCGGCGACGCGGTCCCGCTCTCGCGGTCGATCGTCCGGACCGCGACGCTCACGGTCCGGGTCGGCGACGTGAACGCGGCGCGCGGCTCCGCGGTGACCGCCGCGGAACGCACCGGCGGTTATCTCGAGTCCGAACGCAGCAGCCTCGAGTCGGGGACGACGCTGACGTTGCGCGTCCCGCCGGACGCGTTCACCGGCGCGCTCGACGCGGTCGCCCGGCTCGGCACGGTCGCGACCCGCGAAGTCACGACCGACGACGTGACGGGCGACGTCGCCGACGTCGAGGGGCGGCTCGCCGCCGCACGGGCGAGCACCACCCGGCTGCGCGGCCTGCTCGACAAGGCCACGTCGATCACCGAGATCGCCGCGCTCGAGTCGGAGCTGACCGACCGGGAGAGCGACCTCGAGTCGCTCGCGACCCGGCAGCGGTCGCTCGTGGAACGCACCGCGCTCGCGACGATCACGGCGACGTTCGTCCGGCGCGCGCCGGTCGTCGCGGCGCCGAAGCCGGGCGCGGCCGGGTTCTCCGGTGGGCTCGACGCGGGATGGCACGCGTTCACGGCGGTCGTCGCGGTGCTGCTCGTCGTGACCGGCGCGGTGTTGCCGTTCGCGGTCGTGCTCGTCGTCGGCGGCGTGCCGCTGTACGTCAGGCTTCGGCGGCGGCGAGTCGGCGCGCCCGCGTGAGCCGGCCCTCTGCGAGGGCGACGCCGACGATGACGACAGCCGCGCCCGCGAACAGGTTCCACGTCACGGGCTCGCTCAGTGCGATGGCGCCGAGCGCGACGGCGACGACCGGCACGACGAACGTCACGAGCGACGCCGACGTCGCGCCGACGTCGCGGATGAGCGAGTTGAACACGACGTACGCGATGCCGGTCCCGAGCGCGCCCAGCGCGAGGATCGCGACGGACACACCGGTCGTGACCTCGACCGAGCCGCCGCCGAACGGCGTCGCCACCGCGAGCAGCACCGACGCCGCGGTGAGCTGCATGCCGGTCTGCACGGTCGTGTCGAGGCCGAGCGGCGAGACGTAGCGGCGGGTGTAGTTGATGGCGATGCCGTACGAGCCCGCGGCGGCCAGGCAGGCGAGCTGGCCGAGAACGGTGTTGGTGCCCGTACCGCGCCACGGGCCGAGCACGACGACGACGCCCGCGACGCCGAGCAGCAAGCCGCCGACGCGAGCGGACGTGAGGCGTTCGGACCGGAGCACCGCGATGGCGAGGAACAGCGTGAACAGCGGGGTGGTCGCGTTGTAGACGCCGGCGACGCCGGAGTCGACGTGCAGCTCGCCCCAGGAGAACAGCGAGAACGGCACCGCGCAGGACACGACGCCGACCACGGTGAGGCGAGCCCACACGCGCGGGTCGCGCGGCACGGTGAGGTGCCGTGCGGCGACGATGCCCCACATCGTCAGCGCGCCGACGACGCACCGGGCGAGCGCGATGCCGAGCGGCGGCAGGCCTTCGAGCGCGACCTTGATCGAAAGGAAGCTCGACCCCCAGATCCCCCCGAGGACGAGGATCCGGACGAGCGGTGGGAACGTTCGGACGGTCCTCATCGGGCGCGGACGAGGTCGGCGAGCGCGGCCATCACGGCCGGGTCGTCGTTGACCGACCGGGCTCGGGCGAACGGCACGCCGAGGTCGCGGGCCAGGTCGCGCGCGGCGACGTCGAGGTCGTACGCGACCTCCAAGTGGTCCGCGACGAACCCGCACGCGCAGACCACGACGCCGCGCTCGCCCTCCTCGGCGGCGACCCGGATCACATCGAGCACGTCCGGGCCGAGCCACGGGTCGGGCGTGCGCCCCGCCGACTGCCACGCGGTGCGCCACCGGAACAGGTCCGCGTACGTCGCGACGGCCTCCGCGGTCGCCATCACCTGGTCCGGGTACGGGTCGTCCGCCGGGACTGCCTGCTCGGGCAGCGAGTGGGCGGTGAACACGACCTCGGCGTCACGCCGCAGGTGTTCGGGTAGGGACTCCTGCGCGTCGACAACAGCGCGAGACAGGAACTCCAGGTAGGCCGGCATCAGGTGCCACGAGTCGATCACATCGACAACAACGCCGCCGGCCTGTCCGGCGTGAGATGCGCGGCGCGCGTACTCCCCCACCGACAGCGCCGAGTAGTGCGGCGCGAGGACGAGTCCGACGACGCGCTCGACACCGCGCGCGGCGAGGGTCGCGACACCGGCCTCGACCAGCGGCTCGGCGTGCTTGTACCCGACCTCGACGGCGTACTCGTCGCCGAGCGCCGCCGCGATCCGCGCGACCTGCGCCTCGGTGATCGCGCGCAACGGGAACGTC
>CBQZLL010000240.1:0-4831 GCA_967749945.1 uncultured Frankiaceae bacterium | reverse complement strand
CTCGACGTACACGTCACTCCAGCTCGCGCTCGGCACCGAGGCGTTCTCGCCGCTCGTCTAGCGGGCCGCCATCCCGGGGGCCCGCCCGGCCTCGAGCCGGTCCTTGACCTCGTTCAGGCCCGCCTTGAGCCGCCGGCAGTGCGCGGTCCTGACGCGCACTGCCCGGCGGGCGAGCCGGCGCGGGTCCCCGGTGACGGCCTCCGTCGCGCTGCCCCGCCGCGTCGGGTCGGCGCGCAGGTAGTAGTGCACGATCACGCCGTCACCCCACGGCTCGACCCAGAACTCGTTCGAGCCGACGAGCGCGCCCGTCACGGACAGCCGCACGCCCGCGTCGCCCCGGTCCTGGAACACCGTGAGGTCGAGGTCGGGGAACAGCCGCCGCCACAGCGCCGGGTCCCGCAGCGCGTCCGCGACGACCCCGGGCGCCGCGACGACGAACGTCTCGTCGATGACGTCGACCAGGGGCACGGCGTGAGTATGGCGGCCCGGCCATACGGCGGCCGGCCCCGCCTCCTTTCGTGATCTTGGCGAGGTTGTGCACGCATACGGTGCAAACCCTCGCCATGATCACGGGATGTTGGAGGCGAGGCCGCGGGCCCGCCCGCGGCCCGCCACCCTTGTTGCGCATTCCTCGCAGGTGAGACAGGTCCCGAAGATGGACAGAACGGACAGCCGGCCCTAGTCTTTCGAACCATGTTCACCGCGGTCCTCGTCGCACGCCTGCATGTCGACCTGCAGCGCGTCTCGACCGCGATGTGTCTACCGTCCCGATCGGACGGGTAGACCCCGCGCTCGACCTGAGCGCCTGACCTCCTCCCGCTGACCCGATCGGGACGCCGCCTCCGGCGTACCCCGAGCCATCCACGCTCGTTGCCGACGCGGCGCCCCTTCCCCGAACCGATTGGAAGCTGCCGTGTCCACCGCGTACGCCGAGGACCTCCGTGAGGTCGCGCTGCGTGCCGGGCGTGCCCTGGAGGGTGCCCCGGCGGCGGACGTCGTCGGGTGGGCGGCGCGGACGTTCGGCGCGCGCTTCGCCATCGCGTCGTCGATGGAGACCGGGATACTCGCCCACCTGGCGAGCCGGGTCGCGCCGGGGACCGACGTGCTGTTCCTCGACACCGGCTACCACTTCCCGGAGACGATCGGCACCCGCGACGCGGTCGCCGCGGTGTACGACGTCAACGTCGTCACGCTGCGCGCCGACCTCCCGGACGACCGCCGCTACGAGCGCGACGTCGACGCGTGCTGCAAAGCCCGCAAGGTCGACCCGCTCGACGCGGCGCTGGAGAACTACGACGCCTGGGCGTCCGGCGTACGCCGCGAGGAGAGCCCGCTGCGGGCCGCGACGCCCGTCGTCGGGTGGGACAGCAAGCGCGGCAAGGTCAAGGTCAACCCGCTCGTGGCGTGGACGCAGGACGACGTCGAGGCGTACGTCGCGGAGCACGGCATCCTCGTCAACCCGCTGATGTACGACGGCTACCCGTCGATCGGCTGCGCGCCCTGCACCCGGCGCGTCGCCCCGGGCGAGGACCCGCGAAGCGGCCGTTGGGCCGGTACCGGCAAAACGGAGTGTGGTCTGCATGTCTGACGTCAGGACGTTCGCCTCGTTCGGCGGCGCGGTGGACGCGTCGAGCAACGCCCGTCTCCTCGGCGACGATGAGGTCGCGCCGAGCCTGCGCGACGCGCCGTCGTTCGCCGATGTCGACGAGCTCGACCGGTTCGAGGAAGCGGTCAAGACCTACCTCGCCGGCGACATGGACCCCGAGGAGTTCCGACGGCTCCGGCTCTGGCACGGCGTCTACGGCCAGCGCCACCTCGTCGACGTGCACATGATCCGCACCAAGCTGCCAGGCGGCGCGCTGACGCCGCAGGCGCTCGACGCGATGGCCGATCTCTCGGAGAACTGGTCGCGCGGCTGGGGCCACATCACGACCCGGCAGAACGTCCAGTTCCACTTCGTCGCGCTCGCCGACGTCCCCGCCGCGCTGAAGCGCCTGGCCGAGGCCGGTGTCACGAGTCGCGAGGCGTGCGGCGACACCGTGCGCAACGTCACCGCCTGCCACCTCGCGGGCGTCTGCCCGATGGAGGTGCTCGACGTCAACGCCGCCGCGGAGGCCGTCGCGCGGCATTTCCTGCGCAACCCGCTGGTGCAGAACCTCCCGCGCAAGTTCAAGGTCGCCGCGTCGGGCTGCGCCATCGACTGCGCGCTCACCGGCATCCACGACATCGGCATCCTCGCGACCGAGGTCGACGGCGTGAAGGGCTTCCGCCTGATGGTCGGCGGCGGGCTCGGTACCGATCCGCACGAGGCGCAACCGCTCGAACCGCTCACGGCGCCCGACGAGCTCATCGTCACGGCCGAGTCGATCCTCCGCGTCTGGGACCGCGAGATGCCGCGGCACCAGCGGGCCCGCGCGCGGATGAAGTTCCTCGTCGCGAAGATGGGCATCGAGACGTTCCGCGAGAAGGTCCTCGCCGAGCGCGAGCGGCTGCGCTGCTCGGCGGACTACCGCAAGCAGGACCCTGATGCCTTTCTGCCCAAGCGGCAGCCGCGCCCGTCGGTGACGCTGGCCGAGGACACGTCGTACGAGTCGGAGGACCCCTTCGGCTACGCCCTGTGGCGCGAGACGAACGTCATCGAGCAGCGCCAGTGGGGCCGCTTCGTCGCGTACGTCTCGGTCCGGATGGGCGATGTCACGACCGACCAGTTCCGCACGCTCGCGAAGGCCGCGCGCGAGCTGGGCATCGAGTGGCGTACGACCGTCCGGCAGAACCTCGTCGCCCGTGACCTTCGCCCCGGCGACGTACCGCGGCTGTACGACATCCTCGCCGCGGCGGGCCTCAACGAGACCGGCGCCGAGCGCGCCTCGAACATCGTCGCCTGCCCGGGTGCGGAGACCTGCAACCTCGCGCTGGTCGCTTCGCGCGGCGTGGCTTCGGCGACCATCGACGCGCTCCGCGTCGCGGGGCTCGGTGACGTACCGCTGTCGATCAACGTCTCCGGCTGCCCCAACTCCTGCGGCCAGCAGCAGATGGCCGACATCGGCCTCTCCGGGCAGGTACGCAGGGTCGGCACCGACGAGGCGCCCGGCTACCGCATCCTGCTCGGTGGCCGGATCACCGAGGGCGGCGCGCGGTTCGGCCAGTACGTCGCCAAGGCGCCCGCGAAGCGCACGCCCGAGGCTGTCGTCGCGGTCGTCGGCCGCTACCGCGAGGAACGCCGCGACGGCGAGCGGTTCGGCGACTGGGTGGACCGCATCGGCGCGGAGGAGATCGGCGCGAGCCTCGCGGCGTTCGACGAGAAGCGCACCCGCGACGAGGCGCCGGACGACTTCACCGACTGGGGCGAGACGGCGCCGTTCCAGGTCATCTTGGGGCGTGGCGAATGCGCGGGTTGACCATCTGGCTGACGGGCCTCCCGTCGGCCGGCAAGACCACTATCGCGAACGCCGTCGCGGAACGACTCGACGGCGAGGTCGAGGTGCTCGACGGCGACGAGGTCCGCGAGTTCCTCTCCCGCGACCTCGGCTTCTCGAAGGCCGACCGCGACACCCAGGTGCTCCGCGTCGGCTGGGTCGCGCGGCTGCTCGCGAGCCACGGCGTGACGGTCATCGTCTCGCTCGTCTCGCCGTACGCCGAGGCGCGCGACAAGGTCCGCGCGCTGCACGGCGAGAGCGACGTCGACTTCTTCGAGGTGCACGTCGCGACGCCCGTCGAGGTCTGCGGTGAGCGCGACGTCAAGGGCTGGTACGCCAAGCAGCGCCGCGGCGAGATCACCGGCCTCACCGGCGTCGACGACCCGTACGAGGCGCCGTTGCTGCCCGACCTGCGCATCGACGCGCACACCGAGACCGTCGAGGAGTCCGCCGCGCGGGTCCTGGAGCTGATCCGATGACGCTGCTCGACGCCGGGACCACGCGGCACACGCCGTACGCGCTCTCCCACCTCGACGTGCTGGAGAGCGAGTCGATCCACGTCATGCGCGAGGTCGCCGCCGAGCTCGAGCGTCCGGGGCTGCTGTTCTCCGGCGGCAAGGACTCGATCGTCATGCTTCGCTTGGCGGAGAAGGCATTCTGGCCCGCGCCGATCCCGTTCCCACTCATGCACGTCGACACCGGCCACAACTTCGACGAGGTCATCGACTACCGCGACCGCCGGGTCGCTGAACTCGGCGCGCGGCTTATCGTCGCGAGCGTCCAGGAGTCCATCGACACGGGCCGGGTGCGCGAGCGCGAAGGCCAGTCGCGCAACCCGCTGCAGACCGTGACGTTGCTCGACGCGATCGCCGAGCAGAAGTTCTGCGCGGTGTTCGGCGGCGCCCGCCGCGACGAGGAGAAGGCGCGGGCGAAGGAGCGGGTGTTCTCGTTCCGCGACGAGTTCGGCCAGTGGGACCCGAAGAACCAGCGTCCCGAGCTGTGGTCGCTCTACAACGGCCGCCACAACCAGGGCGAGCACATCCGCGTCTTCCCGCTGTCCAACTGGACCGAGCTCGATATCTGGCAGTACATCGCGCGGGAGAGCCTCGAGGTCCCCTCGATCTACTACGCCCACGATCGCGAGGTCTTCGACCGCGACGGCATGCTGCTCGCGGTATCCCCGTTCGTGACGCTGCGAGCGGGCGAGACGCCCTTCGTGACGACCGTGCGCTACCGCACCGTCGGCGACGCGTCGTGCACCGGCGCGGTCGAGTCGACCGCCGCGACCGTCGAGGACGTCATCGCCGAGGTCGCCGCGACCCGCATCACGGAAAGAGGCGCCACGCGCGCGGACGACAAAGTGAGCGACGCCGCGATGGAAGACCGCAAACGAGAGGGCTACTTCTGATGACGGA
>CBQZLL010000239.1:0-4833 GCA_967749945.1 uncultured Frankiaceae bacterium | reverse complement strand
CTCGACCGGCAGCGGCGCGACGAGTGGGACGTCGGTCACGCCGCGGTCCTCGTCGGCACGGCGACCCAGTTGTCGCTGTTCCTCGGGTCGTCCCGGTGGTCGACCCGCGCCGCACCCGGCCTCGCCGCGACGAGGGTGACGGCGGTCGTGCCGTAGTCGCGGTCCTCGTGGTGGCGGAGCAGGAACAGCGCGTCCTCCTCCTCCGGCGACCCGGGATGGGCGAGGAGCGTCGCCCAGTCCCCCCACGCCGTGCCGAACGGCACGCCGGCGACCGGAGTCGGTCGGGGCACGCCGGCGAACCGCGGGTACCACCGCAGCGCGCGCGGGTGCCCCGACAGCGGGTCGGCCCCGCCCGGGGTGAGGACGTGCAGGCCCGGTGCCAGCGACTCGTGGGTCAGTACGGCGCCGTCGTAGCCGAACCACTCCGCGGCGCCGCCGCGGACGACGAGGAGCCAGAACGGGTCGAGGTGCCGGAGCGCCGCCGCGTCGGGAGGCCGGTCACCGGCGAGCGCGCGGAGCGGGAGGAACCCGCGCGTCTCGCGCGGCTCGGCCGCGCTCGTCCCCGCGCCGTTGATGACGACGGCGAGCGTGCCCGCGGTGGTGTCGATCGCGCACCACGTACCGCCCGCGACCGCGTCGCGCCCGCCGAGCACCGAGGGCTGCTCCGGCCACCAGTAGCCCAGCGGGTCGGTGGCCCGGCCGAGGAACTCGTCGCGTACGACGGCGGCGACGACGGGCAACGGATCGGCCGGGTCCCACGACAGGACTGTGGTGCACACCCGACCTACTGCGGCGCGGGCATCGGGCTCATCAGCTGGAAGTAGTTGTCGTCCGGGTCGGCGAACGTCGCGATCCACATCTCGGTTTCGTCACCCGGGTGGTACGGCTCCTGGACGACCGTCGCGCCGGCCTTCTTCAACCGCGCGAACTCGGCGGGTACGTCGGGCGTCTCGATGTTCCAGATGATCCGGCCGGGCTGGGCGTTCGTGCCCTTGACCTGGTCGTGCGGACCGATGGCGAGGAAGCCGCTGCCGATCTGCCAGCCGTGGTAGCTGCTGTCTTCCCACACGGCCGCGCCGAAGATCTTGGCGTAGTAGTCGGAGAGCGCCTTCGGGTCCTCGGACCCGATCATGATGCTGTTCAGGTTCATGCCGCCTCCACGGATAGTCCGGTCGGACGGGTTCTACCCAACCACGTTCGCGGCGGGTCCGGCCGGTCGGGGTGAACCAGCCGGACCCGCCGTCGGTCAACCGGTCGCGATCGCTTCGGTCACCATGCCGGTCGCCGACTGGACGATCGCGCCGTAGCCGGACGCGCGGCCGAAGCAGTCGGGCTGGCTCTGCGCCGAGTGGTAGCCGCAGACCGTCACCCTCGACTGCTGGTTCGCCGTCGGCCACAGGGTCACCGTGCCGCGGACGTCCGGGGCCGACCACTGCGTCACCTGACCGCCCATCGGCGCGGTCGCGACCGGGCTGGTGACCATCCAGTACGGTCCCGCGTCCCAGCCGACCCGGAAGAACTCGTAGCCGGTGTGGTCGTTGCACGTGACGTCGACGAACGCACCGGTCCAGGTCGTGCCGGTCACGGTCCCCGCGCTCGACCGGAGCGGGTTCTGCGCCTGGCCGCAGACCTGCAGGCCGTTCTCCTGCTGGCTGCCGTGCGCGCCGGACACGATGGTCTCGGTGACGACCGCCCACGGACGGCTCACGTCGACCGGGCCGGCCACGCCGGTCGAGGTCACCGCGCCGCCCGGCACGCCGAGCGTCACTTCGAACCAGCGGGTGCTGCCGTCGGGGAACGTCGCGTCAGGGACGTAGCCCTGCGCGAGGACTCCGCCGGACGCGGTGACCACCTGCGCGAGTCCCGCCGACGCGGGCGGTACGGCGGCCACGAGTGCGATCAGGCCGGGCAGGACGAACCGTGACGATCGGACGAGCATCGATCAGCCCCTTTCACGAGCCCCCCTGACGGACGGCGTGGTCAGGCTGCTCCGGCGAGCGGGACGGTTCCCGCGATGGTGCCGGTGACGTTGGTCAACGGGTTGGTGCACGACGGCACGCCGCCTCCCGACGAGCTCGTCGGGGCGAAGGTCGCGACGCCGCCCTGCAGCGCGCTGCTGATGACGGTGCGCCAGCCGAGCCCCGACACGTTGAGCTGGAGTACGGCACTCGGGAAGACGAGAGCGGCGGTGTTGCCGAGCCGGGTCCACTGGAAGGTGAACGCGAGCGACACGCCCACGACGTCGCGCGCGAACGGCTCCGCGACGACCTGCCACTTGCCCTGCAGCTGGCCGGGCGCGACGGTTGCCGTGCCCGAGCCTTGCGCGATGCCGAGGACGGTCTCGGTCTCCGCGGCGCACTGCCACTCGGCGTACGTGAGCGCGCTGACGACGACGGCCGGACTGGCCGACCCGCTGACCGGGACGGTCGACCACGTGACGTCGAACGGGCTGGTGCCCGAGACGCCGGCCACGTGCCCCGCCCACTGTCCGGTGAACGAGCCGATGCACGGCCCGGTCCCGAACGGCGGCGGTGGCGGGCAGGGGAACTTCGGCAGGAACGCCGTCCCTTCGAAGGTCGCGCTCCCTGCCGCGGCGGTCGTCGCCGACGCGGGCGTGGTGTACGCGCCGCTGAGCGCTCCGGCCAGCGCGATGCCGGCTACGAGCGCTCTCGTCGTCCTCGTTCTGCGTCTCATGGCACTCCTTCGTGACGTGAGTGGCTGGGTCAGGACACGAGCGAGACCGTGCCGGCGATGTCGCCCTGCACGGCCGTGAGCGGGGTGGAACAGGTGGGAACCGTGGTGTTGCCGGTGGACCGGACGACGAGCGTCGCGGCGCCCGTCTGCGGTCCCGTGACGACGACCTGCGGGCCGAGGCCCGCGACGTCGAGGCTGAGGCTCACCGGGTCGAGCAGCAGTACCGCGGTGCCCGCGACCCGGTTCCAGGAGAAGTCGAACGTCAGGCCGGCGCCGACGATGTCACGCGGGAACGGCTCCTGCCCGACCTGCCACTTGCCCTGCAGCTGCCCGGGCGCGACCGTGGCGGTGCCGTGCCCGACCGCGATGCCGAGCAACGTCTCGCTGCCGAGGAGGCACTGCCATTCCGAGTAGTCGAAGGAAACCTGGATCGCCTGGCCTCCGCTCGTCGACCAGGTCGCGCTGAACGGGCTGCTGTCGCGTACGCCCGTGACGTTCGCGGTCCAGTCGCCGTGGAACGAGCCGGTGCACGGCCCGTCGCCGAGCGGGGGCGGCGGCGCGCAGGGGAACACCGGGAGGTCGGCGGTGCCGTGGAACTCGACCGTGCCGAGGACGAACAACGTCGGCGGTCCCGGTCTCCTGTTGGGCCCGTCGACCTGGCGTCCTGCGGTGCCCTTCGACGCGACCGTGACGTCGTTGCCCGACCCGCCGTCGCCGTCGGTGTACGTGTCGATGCCGCTGTCGTCGAGGAGCGAGCCGGTGCCGGCCAGCGTCGTCGTCCCGTAGCACGAGCCGGTCACCCACCCCCCGCCGTTGACGGCGCACTTGGCGGCGACGTACCGGTCGTTGCCCGAGACGTCGTGCAGGTAACCGGTGCCGTTGTTGACGCCGCCGCCGTTGTCGCCGTACCCCGCGCTGGTCTCGTAGCGGTCGTTGCCCGCGAGATCGAGCAGGAACCCCGACCCGGCCTGGTACCCGCCACCGTTGGTGCCGCCGTAGCCGCCCTGGTAGACGTCGTCACCGCCCGGGTCGACGAGGACGCCGGCGCCCTCGCCCGCGCCGCCGCCGTTGCGGCCGGAGTACCACGTCGGGCCGCTGCTCCCGACGAGCACGCCCACGCCGCCGCCGACACCGCCTCCGTTGTCGCCGTAGAGCGTCGCGGGACCGGTGCCGTCGACGAGGACGCCGGCGCCGCCGCGGCAGCCCGGCAGCAGGTAGTCCGAGCCGAGCGCGCCACCGTTGGTTCCGGTGCCCGGGTACCCCGCGCCGAAGTAGCCGCCCTCGACGTTGCCGGCGTCGACGAGCAGGCCGGCGCCGCCGCAGCCGCCGCCGTTGGTGCCGTACGAGCCGGCGTACGCGTTCGTGTAGCGGTCGCCGAGGCTGACGAGCGCGCCCGTCCCGCCGGCGTAGGCGCCGCCGTTGGTCCCGTAGTCGCCCGCGCTGTAGGTGCTGTACGACGCCGCGTCGACGAGCGTCCCGCTGCCGGTGACCGAGCCGCCGTTGGTGCCGTCGAGCCCGGCGTACGCGTACGTCGACTGGCCGCCGCCGTCGTAGAGGAAGCCCGATCCGACGAAGCCGCCGCCGTTGGTCCCGTAGGAGCCGGCGCTGTACGTGTCGGAGCCGAGCGCGTCGTAGAGGAAGCCCGCACCGCCGGAGTGCGCACCGCCGTTCTGCCCGCAGTCGCGGCCCGAGGGATACGAGTCGTCGCCCTGCAGGTCGACGAGCGCGACCGCACCGGCGTAGCCGGTGAAGGCGCACGGCTGGGGGAGCAGCGTCGTGATGCCGGTGCCGCCGGCGTTGTTGCGGTAGACGTCGTTGCCGTTGGCGTCGAGGACGAGGATGCAGTCCTCCCATTGCTCGTACGTGTCGTTCGTCCCGAGCAGGTCGACCGCGACGAGCGGGCAGCCCTGGATCGTCGCGGCGGCGCGTTGCGCGGGCGACAGCCCGGCGAGCGCGGCCGCGAGCGGCGCGACGGTGGCGAAGAACACCGAGCGCGCGGCAGAGATGCGGTCGAGGGCAGCGTCGAGCGACGCCGTCTCGCCGAGCCCGGGCGGGTGGTCGCGGTCGGTCGCTCGGCGAACCAGGTCGGCGAGGTCGATGCCGTCGTACGCGCCCGCCGCGGCCGCGTCGAAGTCGAGG
>CBQZLL010000238.1:0-4837 GCA_967749945.1 uncultured Frankiaceae bacterium | reverse complement strand
CGCCGGGCCGGCCGTCGTCCACACCGGCGCGTCGCCCGCGATGGTCGCGCTCGTCGAGGCCGGGTACGTCGACGTCCTCTTCGCCGGGAACGCTCTCGCGACCCACGACATCGAGTCCGCCCTGTACGGCACCTCGCTCGGCGTAGACCTGGCGCTCGGCCGCGGGGTCGAGCACGGGCACGAGCACCACATCCGGGCGATCAACACCATCCGCCGGGCCGGGTCCATCGCCGACGCGGTCAAGGAGGGCGTGCTCACCGGCGGTGTGATGCACGCGATGGTCGAGGCGGGGAAGCCGTTCGTGCTCGTCGGCTCGGTCCGCGACGACGGGCCGTTGCCCGACGTGTACACGGACGTCATCGAGGGCCAGCGCGCGATGCGCACCGAGCTGCGCGACGTCGGCTACGCGATCATGGTCGCGACGATGCTGCACTCCATCGCGACCGGGAACATCCTCCCCGCGTCGATCCCGCTCGTGTCGGTCGACATCAACCCCGCGACCGTGACGAAGCTCGCCGACCGCGGCTCCGCCCAAGCGGTCGGCATCGTGACGGACATCGGCCTGTTCCTGGAGCAGCTCGCCTGGGAGCTCTGCCCGTCGTACCGCGACCGCTGACCCGGCCTGGTCCGCTCCCGGTCAACCCCCCTTGACCACTGTCGTGACGAGTCGACGATGAAGCACGGCGAGAGGGGAGACTCGGATGCGGGTGGCACGGTGGCTTGCGCCGCTCCTCGTCGTCTCCGTGCTGCCACCCGCCGTGGCGCGGGCGGCGGACTGTCGCAGCACCGGCTTCAGCGCGCAGATATTCACCGGACCCGCTGGTGGCCTGCGTCCCGCATCGTTGATCGGTAGCCCATCCGCGGACGTCCTGCTTGACGCGTCCTACTCGAACGGCCGCCGGCTGGTGCGGCGGTCCGCCGCCCATGGAAAGGTTGTGTGGCGCACCGCGCTGACCGGCGGTGGCGGCCACCCGGCGGTGACCGGGCGGCCCGGAGCGGAGACGATCGTGCTCCTCCGAGCCGGTGACGGGTGCGGCGACGTGTTCGTCTCTGGTGTGGACGGGCGGAGCGGGCGTACGCGCTGGTCTCGGCACCTCCCGGAGTTCACGACCGCGGACCGTCCCGACGTCGAGGTCTTCACGCCCGAGGTACGCGACTTCGACGGAGATGGCGTCGGCGACTTCGCCGTGCTGCGCGTCGCCCTGCCGCGACTGACGCCGGTCACGACCGAGTGCTTCGCCACGCCCAGCGGTCATTGCCTGCCCCTCCCCCCGGGCTGGAACGCCAAGGTGGACGTCATCGACGGGCGGCGCGGCGGCACCTTGATCTCGATCGACCTCGGGACGAGCGGCGCGGCGCCGGTGCCGTCGATCGCGTGGTTCTCCCATGGCCGGACCGCGGCGCTCGCAGTCGCGCGGCAACGGGCCGACCTGACCACCGAGGTCATGGCGCTGTTGCCGGGCGCGAAGAAGGCGTGGACGGCGACGGGTCCCGCCGGCGCGGTCGACCTCGCGCTCGTGGCCTCCGGCAGCAACGTCGTCCTCTCGACGGCGCACGCGGTGGTTCCCGCATTCATGTACTGGTTCGGGACGACGAGCACGGTGTTCAGTGGTGCCACCGGAGCTACCAGATGGAGCGCAACGTTTGCCGGTCCGGGGACCCTGTTCGCGTGTCGCAACGGCGATGTCGTCGCCGTCTCGGCAGGCGGGCTCGACGCCGAGCGTCGCGCGTCGGCAACCGGCGCCGTGATCTGGCAACGACCGCTGCCCGCCGCGGTGCGTGGTTACCCCGATCGCGTCGGCGACGTCGACGGCAAGGGCATCGACGACGTCGTCCTCTACTTCGCGAACGGCTCGACCGTCGTCTCCGCCGAGACCGGAAGCGACCTGCTCACCCTCGCCACGGACGAGATCGCCTACCGCGCCCGGGACGTGACGGGCGACGGGCGCGACGACCTCGTCACCATCGTGGCCCCGACCAGCACCCAGCCCACCGTACGGTTGCGGAGCGGAACGACGTTGGGCATCCGGTGGTCTCGAGCGGTGCGTTTCCCGAAGGAGAACGCGGCGCTCGGCGTCGAAGCGGGCGGCGGCCTTCGCGGGGCTGTCATCGTCTACGCCATCGGCTCGGACCATGTCACGCTCGACGCGGCATCCGGCACCGAGCGCTGGCGCAGCCTCGGAGGATGACGCCGCCTCAGCCTGGGAACGCCGCCGTCAGGCGGTGCGCGAGCCCCTCGGGCGCGTCGAGGTCGCGGAACAAAACGGACACTGGCTCGGCGACCGCCACCGCGTCGTCCTCCGCGCCCGCGCGGCGGTGCGCCACCGACTGCCAGAGCAGCGCGCGCCCCAGCCACACCGTCGCGCCGAGCCCCGCCCATGCCTCCGCCGCCGCGCCGAACGCATCGGCCGCGTCGCGCGGCGATCCCCCGCGGGCGAGGCGCAGGCCGTCGTTCTCGGCGGCGGTCGCGCGCGTCTCCGCGAGGTCGGTCGCCGTCGGCGCGAGCGTGACGGACTGGGCGGCGCCGCTGAGCAGCTGCTGCTGTTCGAGGCACGCGGCGGCGAGCGCGCCATAGCGCGGCGCGTCGTGCCGCCGCGCCGCGTCCATCGCCTCGGCGACGAGACGTTCGGCCCGGTCGCCGCCGTCGGCGACCGCGCACCGCGCGACCATGAGCCGTGGCAACGTCGCGCTGAGGCTCCAGCCCTGTTCCTCCGCGCGGTCGACGGCCCGCTCGGCCATCTCGGTCGCCGCGGCCCACCGCCCGGTGTCCATGAGCAGCTCGGCTTCGTAGAGGATCACGCCGAGCTCCGCGGTCTTCTCCCCGATCTCGGCGAGTGCGTGCCGCGCCTCCGCGAGGTGCTGCCACGCCACCGCCGTGCGCCGCTGGCGCAACGACGCGCGGGTCCCGTTGAGCAACGCCACCGCGCGCAGCCGCCGCGCCCCGAGCGACTCCGCGCGGGCGAGCAGGTCGGCGCGTACCCGGTCGCTCTCCTCGACCCGGCCGAGCGCGGAGAGGCACTCCTGTTCGATGAGCAGGCCGTCCATCTCGTGCCAGCGCGCGCCCGCCTCGGCCGCGTCCTGCCGGGCCAGCCGCGCGGTGTCGAGCGCTTGCGTGAGGTCGCCGCGGTACTGCTGGTGGAACGCCAGCGCCGACCGCACCGACGCGCGCCCGCGCAGCTCCGACTCGTCCTGCGCGGACCGCTCGGCGAGGTCGTACCACCGGCGGAACTCCGCGCCGCCCGCGGGCGAGAGCAGGTACGCGAGGTAGCGCGCGACGATCGCCTGCCCGTCGGCGTCAGCGGCCTCGCCGTAGAGGTCGTACGACTCGCGCAGCAGCCGCGTCATCGCCGGGAGGTCGTCGTAGCGCAGGTTCTCCGCGGCCTCGAACGTCGCCGCCGCGAGCGCGCCGCGGTCGCCGACGCGTTCGAGGATGCGGGTCGCCTGCGTGTGCAGCTCGCGCGCCCGGTCGATGCGGCTCAGGTGCGACAGCGACCGCGAGTGGCCGAGCAGCGCCCGGGCCCGCAACGTGTCGTCGTCGAGTGTCGCGGCCATCGCCTCGGCGGCACCGAGCTCGTCGATCGCCTCGCCGAACCGGCCCAGCTCGTTGAGGGCGGTGGCGCGCTCGACGAGCAGCGTCGCGTAGACCGGGTCGGAGATGCACTGCCGGGCGGCCTTGGCGACGTCGAGCGCCTGGGACAGCGCGGCCTCGGCCTCGCGCGCCTGGTAGCGGAACAGCGAACGCCCCCACGCGAGCAGGTGGTCGACCGCGAGCCTGGCCAGCTCGCAGGACGGCTGCACGCCCGCGGTGTCGGACCGCGCGAGCATGAACGCCTGGTGGAAGTGGTACGCGAGCAGCCCGAGCGGCGCGGCCGGCCCGCCGTCCGCGGACAGCGACGCGAGCCACCCGCCGACGACGCGGTGCAGCACCGACCGGTCGCGGCGCGCCAGCGACTCGTACGCGACGTCGCGGATGAGCACGTGCTTGAAGACGTACTCGTCCTCGTCCGCAACCGTCGACGCGGGCTGCCGGCGCAGCAGCCCGCGCGAGACCAGCGACGCCAGTGACGAGTGCAGATCGGGGTCGTCCGACATCTCCGCGAGCAGCCCGGCCCACACCGTGTCGCCGGCGACCGACGCGCGCTGCAGCACCCGCTTCTCCCCCGGCGAAAGGCTGTCGAGCCGCGCGGCGATGAACATGCGCATCGAGTTGGGTACGCGACGCACGCGTGCGCGGTCGGCCTCGACCTCGTCACCCGAGGTCGAGATGCCGCCGGTCTCGAGGAGCATGCGAGTGCATTCCTCGAGGAACAACGGGTTGCCGCCCGCCCGCGTGAGCAGGTCGGTGACCAGCCACCCGGGCGGCTCGGCACGGAGCAGCCCGAGCAGCAGCCGGTGCATGTCGTCGTCGGGCAGCGCTCCGATCTCGCGCGACGGCAGCGGGCACGGGATCTCGCCGTCCGGTCGGGTCAGCCCGAGAACCAGGACGGGGGCGTCGACGGGTGTCGCGTGCAGCTCGCAGACCGCGGCGAGCAGGTCGGGCTCGGCCCAGTGCAGGTCGTCGAGCAGCAGGACGACGGGGTGCGCCGCGGCGGTCACCGCGAGCACCGCACGCAGCGCCGCGACCTCGGCGGCAAGGCCCTCGCCCTCGCGGCGATCGCCCAGTGGGCCGACGAGCGCGACGGCCTGCGCGACCAGGGCAGGGGTCGCGAGGGCGCCGTACGTCCGCCGCGTCGCGGCCGCGACCTCGCCGGCGGACGCGCCGGCGGGGACGCCGAGGTGGGTCGCGACCGCGTCGACCGCGGCCTGCAACGGGCGGCGGCGGCCGTACGGCGTGCAG
>CBQZLL010000237.1:0-4842 GCA_967749945.1 uncultured Frankiaceae bacterium | reverse complement strand
GGGGTTGCAGGCGGTCGCGTTCGACGTCGCGGTGAACGGCGCGGCCACGAGCGAGACGGCTGAGGCGGCCAGGAGCAGACGGATCTTCACGAGGTTTCCCTTCCGGGGGGGGATCAGCCGAACTCGCAGAGCAGCGTGTGCACGATGTCGAACTTGCCGCCGTCGAACCGCTGGCAGATCGGGTCGACCGTGGCGCAGACGAACTCGAACGCCGGGCTGCAGGTCGACGCCGACGCGGGCGCGACCGGGACGACGGCGAACGCGACGGCGACCGCCGCGAGTGCGAGGCGTACGGGACGGGACATGGGACGTCCTTCTTGAGCGAGGGGGACGGAACCGGGCGGTGCGACCGTTCGTCGCGAGAGTGTCCGATTCCTGCCGGTAGCCTCATGCCCATGACGAAAGTGGCGGACATCCTCGCCCGCGGGCGCTCGTACTCGTTCGAGTTCTTCCCGCCGAAGAACGACCTCGAGCAGGCCGCGCTCGTCCGTACGCTGCGCGAGCTGGAGCCGTTGGAGCCGTCGTTCGTCTCGGTGACGTACCGCGGCGGGCGATCGTCGCGACAGCGAACGCACGACCTCGTCGTCGGGATGCTCAAGACCACGTCGCTCAACCCGATGGCGCACCTCATCTGCGTTGCGCACACGAGGCTGGAGCTCGCCGAGATCCTCGTCGACTTCCGCAAGGGCGGGGTGGAGAACCTGCTCGCGCTCGGCGGCGACCCCCCGACCGACCCCGAGGCGGGCGAGGGCGAGCTACGTCACGCCTACGAGCTGGTCGAGCTGGCCCGGGTGATCGGCGGGTTCTCCATCGGCGTCGCCGCGCACCCGATCGGGCACCCGCGGTCCGCGTCGATGGACGACGACCGCGACCGCCTCGCGGAGAAGCTGCGGATGGCCGACTTCGCGGTGACGCAGTTCTTCTGGCGGCCCGACGAGTACCTGCGGCTCGTCGACGACCTCGCCCGTCGTGGGGTCGACAAGCCGGTGCTGCCCGGCATCATCCCGATCACCTCGCTCGCATCGATCCCGCGGATGGCGACAATGGGCGCGGCCGTGCCTGCCGATCTGGTCGAACGCCTGGCGTCCGCGGGCGACGACGAGTCGGTGCGCAAGGCCGGCATCGAGGCCGCGACCGAGCTGTGCGACACGCTGCTCGCCGAGGGCGCGCCTGGCCTGCACTTCTACACGTTGAACAAGTCCACCGCGACCCGCGAGATCCACGCCGCGTTGGGACTCGGCGCCACGACGTGACGCGGCTCACGGTCTGGCCGTCGCGCAGCAGGTCACGGACCTGGGAGACACGCCCTAGCTAGTAGGGCTTGCCGAAACGCTCGTCGCGGCGTGCTTCGCCAGCCCACATCTCGTGCTGGGACGGCCGAACCGATCCGGGTGTTTCGCCAAGCCCTACTAGTCCTCCGGCGCGAGCGGTCGCGCGTAGCAGGGCGCACCGCCGCAGACGTCGACGACCGTGCCGCCCGGTGCGAGGAACGCCGCCTTCTGGTCCCGCGCGGCCCGCGTCGAACGCGGGTCGCTGTGCGGGTCTCCGCGGGTCGTCGCCGCGTACGGCGGGGTGTTCGTGTCGGGCGGCGTGTCCGAACCCGAGTACCAGTAGACGAACGCCGACCCCGCGTACGGGAACGACCCGATCCGCGCGATGCCCCAGCCCGGCTCGACGGCCGACGCCGTACCCGGCGGGAGGAACGCCGGGTTGGTCGCCGCGCCGATGGTCCGCGCCTCGACCTCGGTCGCGATGTTCGCGACCTGGTGGTCGCCGAACGCGGCGTGCATCAGGATCGCGTGCGCGGGCGTGTTCGGCAGCGGGTCGGTCGTCATGTGCTGCGCGTAGCCGTTCGCCTCGGCGCGGTCCCACAGCATCTGGATGAGACCGAACACGATCTCCCGGTCCAGCTCGCTCGGGTACGCCGCGTTGAACACCGACTCGTACGTCGCGAAGTCGACCGAGCGGTCGAGCAGCGTCGAGTAGTTCATCGCGGGCACGCCGAGGACGCCGCGCGTGATGTCCTGCGCGACGGCCATCAGCGCGCCGCCGATGATGCCGCCCTGGCTGTTGCCGTCGTAGTAGACGTCGCTCGGGTCGATCGCGGGGACGCCGCCAGGACCCTGGAACGCCGGGTCGTGCGCGAAGCCGGTCTTCATCGCCCGGGCGAGGAACAGGAAGTTGAGCATCCCCTGCTGCACGCGGTCGGCGAGAGTCGGGAAGTTCGACATGTCGCCGAGGATCGTGGCGACGTTCGGAACGTCCTCGGTCGCCATGCCGATCCAGTCGGTCGCGCAGAACATGAAGTCGTTCTCCTGCGCCATCTTCTGCACGTTGCCGCCACCGACCTCGCTCTGGCCGCCGAGGAGTCCGTGGCCGTAGAGCGAGATGCGCGCGGGCTGCACGTCGGCGGCGCTGGTGCCGTTGACGCCGCTGGACCGCGGGATCTGGCAGGTGAACGTCGCGTCCCGCGTCGCGACCCCACCGAGGCGGGTCGGCAGGCCGTCGGAGGAGCCGACGTAGTTGAAGCGCGAGCCGGGCGCGCCCGCGGCGGTGAGGTAGAGCGGCACGGTGACCGAGCCCTGGACGACCCGCGCGATGCGGTCGGTGGGCGCGCCGTTCGTCACCGACGAGACGGCGAACGCCGGCGCCGCACTGCCGAGCGACGCGAACGCGTCGTCGCGGATGTGCAGCATCCGCCCGGCGATGTTGCGCTCGCTCGCGATCGTGAACGTCCACGCGAGGTACAGGTCGTCGATGCCGACCCCCGCGTCGAGCAGCGGGCCCCAGATCGGGTCCTTCTGCAGCTGCTTCGCCTGCCCCTTGCCCTTGCCGTGCAGCTTCTTCGCGGCGTCGTCCTGCTTGTCGAGGCCCTTGCCCTTGCCCTTGCCGGGGTTGTCCGTACCGTGCAGCTTCTTCGCGGCGTCGTCGCGGCGGGTGCGGAACACGTCGTTCGGCGCGATGAGCGCGCCGTTCGCGTCGCGCATCCGGCGCAGCGCGACGACGTAGCGGGTGCCCTCGTCGAAGTTCACGGCCGGGCGGGTGATGAGGACCGGCCGCTCACCCGCAGTGGGGTTGGCGTCGAGCTCGCTGAAGTACGGGTGCCGCGCACCGGTCTTCGCGTTGACGATGACGAGCGGCGCGTCGGTGTCGAGCGAACGGCCGATGTCGGTGATCGGCGCGAGGCCGGTCTGCACGGTGTCGAGGCCCGGGACGACGGTGAGGACCGGGGTGCCCGGGGAGAAGCCGTCGTTGCGATTCCACTCGGTGGGGTCGATCGGCTTACCGGCCGTGTTGCGTGGCATCGCGAGCGGGCTGAAGTCGACCCGCCGACCGGTGTCGGTGGTGGCGTCGGCGACGGTGAACGTGTCGTTCGGGAACGGCAGCAGGCAGGCCGCGGTGTCGGTCGGGTCGCAGAGCCCCGCGTCGGCGAGCACCGCGTCGGTCGCCTCGCGGAACGCGTCGCGCGGGCCGACCGTCGGCTCCTCCGCGCCGGACACGGTCTGCCCGCCGGTCGTCGCGACGCAGAGCGCGAAGTCCGCCGGGTCCGTCTCGGACAGGCACGACGTCGGGTCGGCGGCGTTGCCGAGCGCGGGGAGGACAGCGAGGACGAGGGCGGCGGCGATCAGGCCGCAGCGGGCGCGACGGTAGCGAGGCGGCATTGGCAGATTTTCGCCGTGAGCTCGGCGGGACCTGCCGGGCAGTGTCGCCCAGCCGACAGACGGTCGCGAGCCACGGGGCGAACATCCCCGAGCATGGTCGCCAGCCTCGACCGCTCGATGGCGCAACGGATGCTGCCGACCGCGCGCCTCGTCGCGTGGGCGGAGCTGCTCGCGTTGCCCGCCGACGCGCTCGACGCGTACGTCGCCGACCAGGTCGCGCGGCACGCCGCGCTCGACGCGCCCGCCGGCCGGACCTGCCCGCGCTGCGGCGGAACGGTGTGGCGCGCGGGCGCGCACGCGTGCCTCTCGCGCCGGCCGACCGCCGATGCCGCGGGCGTTGCGGCGGCGGTGCCGTACGACGCGGTCCTCGCCGACCTCTCGCTGTCCGGCACCGACCGCGCCGTCGCGCGCTACCTGCTCGCCGACGCCGATGCGCGCGGGCGCATCGACCGTCCGTTCGCCGAGATCGCGGCAACGCTGGACGTGACCGAGGACGACGTACGCCGGGTGCTCGACACCGTACGTTCCGTCGCGCCACCGGGCTTCGGCGCGCGCGACCTGCGCGAGTCGTTGCTGTTGCAGCTCGACGCGCACGACGATGCGCCGCCGCTCTGCCGGGCCGTGGTCGGGCGGCTCGACCGGCTCGACGACCTCGGCTCCGAGGAACGTCGAGCCCTCGACTGGATCGCCGCGCACCTCTCGGCGAGCAGTGCGCTACCCGACGACCGCCCCGCGGCGGCGGGCGTACGGCCGGACCTCGCGGTCGACGCGACGTTGACCGTCCGGCTGGTCGACGCGCCGTGGCTCGCGTTGCGCGTCGCGCCGGCGTACGAGCGCCTCGCCGCCTGCGATCCGCGCGTCCGCGCCGACGCGGCCCGGGGCCGCGCCGTCGTGCACAACCTCGCGACCCGCGCGAACGCGCTCGTCCGCATCGCGCAGGAGGCCGTCGACCGGCAGCGCACCTGGGTCACCGGCGGCACGCGCGTCCCGCTGACCCGCGCCGAGGTCGCGGCGCACCTCGGCCTGCACGAGTCGACGGTGAGCCGCGCGGTGGCGGGCAAGCGGATGCTGATGCCCGACGGCCGCGTCGTCGCGGTGCGTGACCTGTTCGGCCCGCGCGGCCGGTCGGCCCGCGAGTGCCTGCGCGACCTCCTCGCGACCGAAGTGACGCCGCGCTCCG
>CBQZLL010000236.1:0-4843 GCA_967749945.1 uncultured Frankiaceae bacterium | reverse complement strand
GATCGCGGGTCCACGCGCCGCGCTCGACGCCGGCACGGCACTCGACCGCTTCGGCTACGACCGCCTCCGGGACGGCACGGTGCATGTCGTCGTTCCGTACGGCACGGACGTCCCGACCGAGCGCGGCATGCACGTCCGGCGCAGCCGTACGCTCACCGACCGGTCGGTCACGACCCGCGCGGGGCTGGCCGTCGTCCGCGTCGAGCGCGCGACGGTCACGGCCGCCCTCGTCGCGCCGGCCCGCGCACACGCGATCGTCGCCGACGTGGTCCAGCACGGGCTGACCCTGCCATCGCAGCTACGCGGCGCCCTGCTCGTGATGGGGCGGGTGCACCACAAGCGCGGTGTGATGGCCGCGATCGCGGACGTCGAGGGCGGATCGCGGTCCGAGCTGGAACGGCGGCTGACCCGCCTGGCGCGCCGCGGTGGGCTGCCACCGCTCGTCCAGAACCACCCGGTCCGGGTCGGCGAGCGACGCGCATGGATCGACGCCTGCTGGCCGGAGCTGGGTGTGGCGGTCGAGATCGACGGGAAGGCGTTCCACGTCCTCAGCGAGGACTGGGAACGTGATCTCGACCGGCAGAACGATCTCGTTCTCGGAGATTGGCTGGTGCTCCGCGTCACTGCCCGCGCGCTGCGCAACCATCCGGAACGCGTCCTCGGCTGGCTCCGCTCCGCCCTGGCATCCCGCTCCGCCGCCCCCGCTACGCGTTGTGTGCGGGATACGACCGGCTAGAGCCGTCAAATCCCGCACACAACGGGGTCAGCGAGGGGGCAGCGAGGGGTCGGGTGGGGGCCGCGCGCAGTCAGAGCCGGCGCGCGGCCTCCGTCGCCCAGTAGGTCAGCACCAGGTTCGCGCCCGCGCGCTTGATGCTCGTCAACGTCTCCGTGATCACCCGGTCGCGGTCGAGCCAGCCGTTCGCGGCGGCGGCCTCGACCATCGCGTACTCGCCGGACACCTGGTAGGCGCCGACAGGGACGGTCACCGCGTCGGCGACCCGGCGGACGACGTCGAGGTACGCCATCGCGGGCTTCACCATGACCATGTCCGCGCCCTCGGCGACGTCGAGGAGGACCTCGCGCACGGCCTCGTCGGCATTCGCCGGATCCTGCTGGTAACCCGCCCGGTCGCCGAACTGCGGCGCGCACTCGGCGGCGTCGCGGAACGGACCGTAGAACGCGCTGGCGTACTTCGCGGAGTACGCGAGGATCGCGACGTCGTCGTGCCCGTCGGCGTCGAGTGCGTCGCGGATCGCGGCGACCTGACCGTCCATCATCCCGCTCGGCGCGACGACGTGGCTGCCCGCGCGGGCCTGCGCGACGGCGGCGGCGGCGTAGCGCGCGAGCGTGGCGTCGTTGTCGACCGAGCCGTCGTCGCGGAGCACCCCGCAGTGGCCATGGTCGGTGTACTCGTCGAGGCAGCAGTCGGTCATCAGCACCGTCTCGTCGCCGAGCTCGGCAACGAGGTCGCGTAAGGCGACCGGCACGATGCCGTCGGGGTCGTCGGCGCCCGAGCCGCGCGCGTCCTTGACCGCCGGGATGCCGAACAGGATGAGCCCGCCGACGCCCGCGCCGACCGCCTCGACGGCGGCCTTCCGCAGCGAGTCACGCGTGTGTTGCACGACGCCGGGCATGCTCGCGACCGGCGCGGGATCCGTGATGCCTTCCTTGACGAACAGCGGCAGCACCAGGTCGGCCGGGTGCAGCCGGGTCTCGGCCGCGAGGCGGCGCAATGCGGGCGTACGCCGCAGCCGTCGCGGCCGCGACACCGGGAATGGCGGCGGGGTCGTCATCGCCGGGCGCGCGGCTTCGCCGGCGCGGGCTTCTTCGCCACCGCCTTGGCAGCCGCCTTCTTCGCGGGGGCAGGCTTCTTCGCGGCGACGGCCTTCTTGGCAACCGGCGCCTTCTTGGCGACGGCCGCCTTCTTCGCGGGCGCCTTCTTCGCGGGCGCCTTCTTCGCGGCGGGCCGGGTCCGGACCGGCGCCTTCGCGGCCGCCTCGACCGCCGCGGCGCGGCGCGCGACGACGAAGTCGCCGAGCGCCTTCGTCACGGCGGCGACCGACGCGACCTTCGACTCGACGTCGACGCGCAGCCCCGCCTCGCGTGCCGCGGCCGCGGTCTGCGGGCCGATCACGGCGACGAGCGTGCTCTCGTGCGGCTTTCCGGCGAGGGCGACGAGGTTGCGTACGGTCGACGACGACGTGAAGACCACCGCGTCGACGTTGCCGTCGCGGACCGCGCTCTTGACCCAGTCGGGCGGCGCGGCGGCCCGCACGGTCCGGTACGCCGTGACCTCGTCGACCGCCCAGCCCTTGCCCTTGACGGCGGCGACGAGCGTCTCCGTGGCGATGTCCGCGCGCGGCAGCAGGATCCGGTCGAGGAAGTCGAGCTGCGCGTCGTACGGTGGGAAGGTCATGCCCAGCTCGTCCGAGCTCATCGCCGCCTCGGGTACGAGGTCGGCGCGCAGGCCCCACTCGGCCAGCGCAGCGACGGTCGCGTCGCCGACCGCGGCGATCTTCACTCCGGCCAGCGCGCGCGGGTCGAGCCCCACGTCCTCGAGGCCCTCGCGGATCGCGCGAACGGCGTTCGCCGACGTGAACGCGACCCACTGGTAGCGCCCCTGCACCAGGCCGCTCACGGCGCGGCGCATCGGCTCCGGATTGCGCGGCGGCTCGATGGCGATGGTCGGCACTTCGAGCGGCTCGCCGCCGAGCGCGCGGACCTCGGACGAGAGCGTCCCGGCCTGCTGGCGGGTCCGCGGCACGAGCACAGTCATGCCGAACAGCGGGCGCGACTCGTACCAGTTGAGCTTGTCGCGCAGGCCGACGACCGAGCCGATGACGGTGACGGCCGGCGCCTTCATACCCGCGGCGGTCGCGACCTGCTCGATGGTGTTGAGGTCGGCCACGACGGTCTTCTGCTTCGCGGTGGTGCCCCATCGGGTCATCGCGACGGGGGTGTCGCCAGGGCGGCCGTGCTCGATGAGCTTCGCCGCGATCTTGCCGATCTTCTCGACACCCATGAGCAGGACGAGAGTGCCAGGCCCGGTGGCCATCGCGCGCCAGTCGACGGTGCTGTCGGGCGCGCTCGGGTCGACGTGGCCGGACACGACGGCGAAGTCCTGCGTCCGCCCGCGCTGCGTCACGGGGATGCCGGCGTACGCGGGCACCGCGACCGCCGACGTCACGCCGGGCACGACCTCCCACGGGATGCGCGCCTTGACGCACGCCTCGGCCTCTTCGCCCCCGCGACCGAAGACGAACGGGTCGCCGCCCTTGAGCCGGACGACGTCGAGACCGTCCTTGGCCCGGCCGACGAGGACGGCGTTGATCTCGGCCTGCCTCATGCCCTCGCCATGCGGCGCCTTGCTCGCGTCGACGACCTCGACGCCATGCTTGCAGTACGCGAGCAGCGCGCGCGCCGCGAGCCGGTCGATGACGACGACGTCGGCGCGTTCGAGCAGCTCCCGGCCGCGCAAGGTCAGCAGACCGGGGTCTCCGGGTCCGGCGCCCACGAGCGCCACCGATCCCCTGGGCTTACGGGTGGTCATCGCGCCTCCTCCCCCATCAGCTCCGCGGCACCGTCGTCCAGCAGGATCGCCGCCAGCCGGCGTCCCAGCTCCTCCGGGTCGGTGACCGGTCCGGTGAGGCTCCGCCGCAGGACGTCCGAACCGTCGGGCGCGCACACCGCCGCGCGCAGGTACAGCTCGTCGTCGGCGAGGTCCGCGAGCGCGCCGACGGGCGCTGTGCAGCCGGCCTCGAGGGCGCGCAGCAACGCGCGTTCGGCGAGCACGCAGGCGCGCGTGTCCGGGTCGTCGAGCACCGCGACGAGGGCGGCGACGTCGCTGCCTTCGCGGCACTCGATCGCGAGCGCGCCCTGCCCGGGCGCGGGCAGCACCTGCAAGGGGTCGAGCACCTCGGTCACCGCGTCCAGGCGGTCGAGGCGCGCGAGCCCGGCGCGGGCGAGGATCACCGCGTCGACCTCGCCGTCGATGGCCTTCTTGAGCCGGGTGTCGACGTTGCCGCGAATCGGGACGACCTTGTGCCCGAGCCCGAGCGCCGCGATCTGCGCGGCGCGCCGTGGCGAGCCGGTGCCGATCCGCGCGCCCTCGGAGAACTCCGCAAGCGTCAGCCCGGCCGGGCTGCAGAGAACATCGCGCGGGTCCTCGCGGGCCGGGATCGCCGCGACGGTCAGCCCCTCCGCCGGCGCGGTCGGCAGGTCCTTGAGCGAGTGCACCGCGAGGTCGATCTCGTCGTTCAGCAGCGCGTCGCGGAGCGCCGAGACGAACACGCCCGTACCGCCGATCTGCGCGATGGCGCCCGGGTCGACGTCGCCGCGCGTCGTGACCTCGACGAGCTCGACGGCACGGCCCGTCGCGGCGATGAGCGTGGCCGCGACGCCGCCCGCCTGGGCGAGTGCCAGCGCGGACCGCCGGGTGCCGAGTCGTAGCGCGGTCATCGGGTCACGTCCTCGGGTGCGGCGACCGCCTCGGGCATCTGCGGGTCGAGCCCGAACAGCTCGCGCAACGCCTCGGCGTAGTGGTCGCCGCCGGGCGACTCGGCGAGCTCCTTCACCCGGACCGTCGGGGCGTGCAGCAGCTTGTCGACGACGCGGCGTACGGCGGTCTCGACCTCGGGACTCGCCTTGTCGCCGAGGCGTTCGAGCTCGGCCACGATGAGCGCGTCGGCCTTGGCGCGCAACGCGACCACGGTCGGGGCGACGCGCATCGCGCGCTGCCAGCCAAGGAACCCCGCGACCTCGTCGGCGACGATGCGACGGCACTCGTCGAGCTCGGCGCCGTGCGGCTCGGTGTCGAGCACCGCGCGCAACGCGTCGAGGTCGG
>CBQZLL010000235.1:0-4854 GCA_967749945.1 uncultured Frankiaceae bacterium | reverse complement strand
GCTACCTCTGGATGAACCTCAAGCGGATCATCGGCTCGCACTTCGCCAACTACCGCGAGGCGTACGAGGCCAACCGGCTCATCGCGAAGGGCGCGATCCACCCGACGCTGTCCCGCGTCTACCCGCTGGCGGAGACCGGGCAGGCGGCGTACGACGTGCACCGCAACCTGCACCAGGGAAAGGTCGGCGTCCGCTGCCTCGCGCCCGAGGAAGGGCTCGGCGTACGCGACCAGGCGCTCCGCGAAAAACACCTCGACGCAATCAACCGGTTCCGCGACCGTTAGGCCTAGTAGGGCTTAGGGAGGCCGTCCCAGAACTTCGTGAGATGCGAGGCTGGCAAGGTGCGGATCGAACGCCACACCGACGCGGCGGCGTACGAACGCCTCGTCACCCCGCTGCTGCTCGCCGACGAGCCGCGCTACAACCTCGAGGTCGGCGTCGCGCACCGGATTGCGAACGGTGACGCGTTCGGGGACGACCCGCCACTCCTGCTGACGCTCGGCGACGGCCCCGACGGCGCCGCGATGATGACGCCGCCGTACAACCTGCTCGTCTCCGGAGTGCCGACCGACGCGGCCGCCGAGCTCGCGGAGTACGTCGTCGCGCACGGCATCGAACCGCCTGGCGCGATGGGCACCACCGCGACGGTGACCGCGTTCGCCGAGCGGTACGCCGCGCTCACCGGCTGCGTGCCGCGGACGCGGCGGGCGTCGGGCGTGTACGCGCTCCGCGCGGTGATCCCACCGCGCCCCACGACGGGCGCCTTGCGCCAGGCAACCGAGGCCGACCGCGATCTCGTCGTCGCGTGGGTGCGGGCGTTCCAGGTCGAGGCGGGGCTCGACCCGCTGCCCGAGGGGCAAGCCGAGCGCCGCCTGCGCGGCGGCTTCAGCTGGCTCTGGGACGACGGCGGTCCGGTGTCGCTCTGCGGGTGCGGCGGCACCACACCGAACGGCGCCCGGATCGGTCCCGTCTACACGCCACCCGAGCACCGCGGCCGTGGCTATGCGAGCGCCGCGACGGCCGGCGTCACGCGGTTGCTGCTCGACCGCGGGCTCGCGATGACGTTTCTCTACACCGACCTGGCCAACCCGACGAGCAACAAGATCTACCGCGCCATCGGGTACGAGCACGTCACGGACGTCCACGAAGTCGCGTTCGACCGGTAGGTTCGGCGGCATGCCGGACCCTGAGGACCGGGCCGACCCCCCGGCCGACCCCGACGCCAGGCGCGAGCGGGCCGAGGAGGCCGTCGTCGCGGCAGCCGAGTCGGTCCGGCAGGCGCAGGAGGCCGAGGAGGAGTCGGACGAGGCGGTGGTCGCGGCGCGCCGCGCGGGCGAGGCGGCGATCGCCGCGGCGGCGGACGAGGCGCGGGACGACAACGACCCGCTGCTCGACACGGCGATCCGGCAGATCGAGGCGGGCGCGTCGGACGACCACCCGTTCGGCAAGCCGGGCGAGCCGCTCGCGGAGCGGTCGCCGTTCCGCGTCGCGTTCGCGGCGACGTTCGGCGTGCTGGCCGCGCTGCTCATCGCCAAGGCCGCGCTGCTCGTCCGCGACGTCATCATCCTCATCGTCATCTCGGCGTTCCTCGCGATCGGCCTCAACCCGGCCGTCGAGTGGCTGCAACGGCACCGGGTGAAGCGCGGCGTCGCGGTTGCCGCGACTACGGGCGCGGTCCTGCTGTTCTTCGGTGGGTTCGTCGCCGCCGCGGCGCCGCCGGTGACCCGCCAGGCGACGCAGCTCCAGAAGAACATCCCCGACTACGTCGAACGGCTGCGGGAGAACGACACGTTCCGCCGTCTCGACGACCAGTACGACATCACCGACAAGGTCAAGGAACTCGTCGCCGAACAGAGCACCGCGGCCGCGGGCGCGGCGTTGACCGCCGCGACGACGTTGCTCGGGCTCGTCTTCAAGACGCTGACGGTGCTCGTCCTGACGCTGTACTTCCTCAGCGCGTACCCGGGGATCAAACGCGGCGCGTACCGGCTCGTGCCTCGGTCGAGACGGGCCCGCGTCGGGCTCATCGCCGACGAGATCCTCACCCGGGTCGGGGGCTACGTCCTCGGCAACCTCGCGACGTCCGTCATCGCCGGCGTCTGCGCAGCGGTCTTCTTCGTCATCGCCGACGTCCCGTATCCGGTCGCGCTCGCGATGCTCGTGGCCCTGTTGGACCTCATCCCGCTCGTCGGCGCGACCATCGCGGCCGTCGTCTGCACGGCGGTGGCGTTCTTCGTCTCGGTGCCGGTCGGCATCGCGTCGGCGATCTACTTCATCGTGTACCAGCAGGTCGAGAACTACGTCCTCGTCCCGAAGGTCATGAAGCGCACCGTCGACATCTCGCCGCTCGCGACGATCGTCGCCGCGCTCATCGGCGGCTCGTTGCTCGGCATCCTCGGCGCGCTGCTCGCGATCCCCGTCGCCGCCGCGATCCAACTCATCGGCACCGAGGTCCTCTACCCGCGCCAGGACGCCGGATGAGACCGACCGACATCCGCGCGGCGCGCTCGCCCGGCACGCCGCCGCGCGACCTGACCGCGCTCGCACGGCACGCCGAGGCCGTCGTACGCCGGGCCGTCGGGGCCAACGCGGCGACTCCGCGAACGACGCTGGAACGCCTGGCCAAGGATGCCGACCCGCAGGTCCGGGTCGCCGTAGCGACCAACCCCGCCGCCTCCCCCGCCGCGCTGCGCAGCGTCGCCGACACCCCTGCACACCACGGCTTTGCGGGTGTGGCGCGGCGCAAGGCACTGCTCGCTGTCACCGACCACCCGAACGTCACGCCCGAGCTGTTGCGCCGCCTCGCCGCGGACGACGACCGGCTCGTGGCCCGCCGCGCAGGAGCCCGCGCACTACCCCACGACCGCGCTTCGCGCCGCGGGAGCCCCGGATGAACGCGACGATGCCGGCGATCCGCCTCCACGCGACCGGCACCCGGCCAGTTCTCGACGAGGTGCCGGTACCGACACCGACCAGCGGCGAGGTCAGGGTGCGCGTCCGCGCGTGCGGCATCTGCGGGTCCGACGTCCACCTCGTCCACGGCGTGACGCCGACTGGCCCGTTGCCGCTCACCCTCGGCCACGAGCCGTCGGGCGTCGTCGACGACCCGGGCGACACGTCGTGGAAGGAGGGCGACCGGGTCAGCGTCGCCGCCGGGTACGGCTGCGGCGAGTGCGCCTCCTGTCGCGCCGACCGGGAGAACGTCTGCCCCCGCCTCACCATCCCCGGCATCGACGTCGACGGCGCGCAGGCGACGTACGTCGTCGTCCCCGCCCGTGCTCTCGTCGCGCTACCCGACACCGTCGACTTCGCGACCGGCGCGATCCTCACCGACGCGGTTGCGACGCCGTTCCACGCGATCCGACGGTCCGGAGTACAGGAGGGCGACACCGCCGTCGTCTACGGTCTCGGCGGTCTCGGGCTGCACGCCGTGACGATCCTCAAGCAGGTCGTCGGCGCCCGCGTCGTCGGCGTCGACGTCCTCCCGATGGCCCGCGAACGCGCGCTCCGCTTCGGTGCCGACGAGGTCGTCGACTCGTCCGACGGCAAGCCGGCGCAGGCCGTCCGCGCGGCGACGGACGGTGGCGCGGACGTGTCGTACGAGTTCGTCGGCGCGGCCGCCGTGACCGACCAGGCGGTGAAGTCGCTGCGCCCCGGCGGCACCTGCACCGTCGTCGGCGTCACCCCCGAACGCCTCGCGCTGGGTCTGCCCCAAGCCCTGCTCGTCGCGGGCGAGCTACGCCTCCAGGGCTCGTTCGGCTGTTCCCGCGCGGAGCTGGCCGAGCTCGTCGGACTGGTCGGGGACGGGCGGCTCGACCTGGCCGGGACGATCACCCACCGGTACGCGCTCGCCGACTTCGACGCGGGCCTGCGCACCCTGGAGACAAAAGACGGCGACCCGATCAGGGTCGTCGTCGAGCAGCCGGAATAGGGCCGTTGCAGCCGCTGCCCGCGCCCCCGTTCTTCGTGATCTTGGCGATGGTTCGCGCCATATGCGTGCAGAACATCGCCAAGATCACGAGTTTTGGTGGAGGCCGGGCTTCGCCCGGCCTCCTAGAGGCCGTCGAGGAACCCGGCGAGCGCGGCATTGAACTCGTCCGGCGCCTCGACCGACGTCAGGTGTCCCGACGCCGGGATCGTCACGAGCGTCGCCCCGGGCACGACTGCCGCGATCGCCTCCGCCTCGGCCGGCGGTGAGATCTCGTCCTCCGCCCCCACGACGACCAGCGTCGGCACCGACACGCCGCGCAGCGTCTCCGTCGAGTCGGGCCGTTCGGCCATCGCGCGTTGCGCCCACGCTACGGCGTAGACGGGTGCCCGCTCGACCAGCGCCTTCACCCGTCCGAACACGAGCGGCCGGGACTCCTTCGTCGTCGCGCCGACGAGCTTCGGCAACAACTCGTCGAGGACGACCTGCGCGCTGCCGTCGGCGACGACCTGGTCGGCGATCCGCAGCCGGTTGGCCGCGGCCTCGGTCGAGTCGGAGGTGGCTTTCGTATCGGCGAGGACGAGCGCGCGCACCCGGTCGGGATGGCGGCGCAGCAGGGCCATCACGACGTACCCGCCCATCGACAGCCCGCCGAGGACGAACGAGTCGACCTTCCTCGCGTCGAGCATCGCGACGACGTCGTCGGCGACCTCGTCGAGCGAGGGATCGTCGTGTCCGAGCCGCGAGCCACCGAAGCCGCGCTGGTCCGGACAGATGACGCGGTACGACTCCCCGAGCGCTTCGCGTTGGGCCGACCACATCGACGCGTTGAGCGGGAACGCATGGAGCAGCACCACGGCGGGCCCCTGGCCCGCCTCGATCACGTACGGATCGATCCGCACGACCCGACCCTAGCCGTTACCGCC
>CBQZLL010000234.1:0-4865 GCA_967749945.1 uncultured Frankiaceae bacterium | reverse complement strand
CGGGCCCGGGGGGCGCGCGGCGCGGGGTTGGGCGGCGTCGGACCGCCCCCCCCCCGCCGCGGCGGACGTCCCCGACGGCGTCGCGTTGTCGGTCGGGTCCTGCGGCCGGCGCACCAGCGCCTCGGCGTCGTCGGCGGTGTCGTACCAGCCGCCGTCGGGTGCGCCGAAGTGGTCGAGCACGACGTCGAGCAACGCGCCCGCCTGGTCGACGCGGCGCGGGTCGCCGGTCACCGCGTACAGCGCGAGCAGGCCCTCGGCGACGTCGCCGTAGTCCGCGAGAACGCCGGCGTTACGGCCCGCGGGCCCCGCGCCCCGCGCGCGCCGCCCCGGGGCCCGGGCCCCGTCGCCCACCCCCCCGCGGGGGTTCCCCCCCGCGCGCCCCGCGCGGCACGTCCGGAGGAGGCGGCCCTCGGGCGTGCGGTGCAGGTCGTGCAGCAGGTCGGCCGCGCGCTCGGCGGACACGACCAGCTCGGGCCGGTCGAGCAACGCCCCGGCCTCGCCGAGCGCGGCAACCGCGAGGCCGTTCCACGCGGCGACGACCTTGTCGTCGCGGGCGGGCGGAACGCGGTCGTGGCGCGCGGCGAGCAGCCTCGCGCGGATGGCGTCGTAGCGCGGCTCGTCGTCCGGGTCGGCGCGCAGTTGCAGCACCGACGCGCCGCGCTCGAACGTCCCGCGCTCCGTCACCTGCCACACCCGCGCGGCCCACGCGCCGTCGTCGTCGCCGAGGGCCTTGACCAGGTCGCCGGGCGTCCAGACGTAGTAGCGCCCCTCCTCGCCCTCCGAGTCGGCGTCGAGCGCGGACGCGAACCCGCCCTCCGGCGTACCGAGGTCGCGGACGAGGAAGTCGGCGGTCTCGCTCGCGATCCGCCGCGCGAGCGGGTCGCCGGTGGCGCGCCACCAGTGCGCGTAGACCCGGAGGAGCAACGCGTTGTCGTACAGCATCTTCTCGAAGTGCGGCACGACCCACGCGTCGTCGACGGAGTAACGGGCGAAGCCGCCGGCGAGCTGGTCGTACATACCGCCGCGAGCCATCGCGTCCGCGGTGACCTCGACCATCGCGAGCGACCGTTCGTCGGCGGTGCGCGCGTGGTGGCGCAGCAGGAACTCGAGACACATCGAGGGCGGGAACTTCGGCGCGCCGCCGAACCCACCGCGGTCGGCGTCGTAGCTCCGGCCGAGCGAGGCAGCGGCGTTGTCGAGGTCCGGTGCGGTCGGGGGCGCCGCGCCCGCGAGTGCGGTGTCGCGCTCGGCGAGGCGGCGGGTGATCTCGGCGGCGCTCGCGACCACGTCCTCGTGCCGCTCGCGCCACGCGTCGGCGACCGACGCGAGCACCCGGCGGAACGACGGCAGGCCGTGGCGTTCGTCCGGCGGGAAGTACGTGCCCGCGACGAACGGGTCGCCGTCCGGCGTCAGGAACACCGTCATCGGCCAACCGCCGTGACCGGTCAGCGCCTGCGTCGCCTCCATGTAGACGGCGTCGACGTCGGGGCGTTCCTCGCGGTCGACCTTGATACTGACGAACAGGTCGTTCATCAGCGCGGCGGTCTCCGCGTCCTCGAACGACTCGTGCGCCATGACGTGGCACCAGTGGCAGGCGGCGTACCCGACGGAGAGCAGAACGGGTACGTCGCGGCGGCGCGCCTCCGCGAACGCCTCCTGCGTCCACGGCCACCAGTCGACCGGGTTGTCCTTGTGCTGGAGGAGGTAGGGGCTCGTCTCGTGTGCCAGCCGGTTCATACGTGCATCCTTACCCGGCGTGGACGAACCGCTGCGCGTGACCGCCCGGCTGGCGATCCCGGATGAGAGCTAACGCGTGAGAGGGACTTGTACCCCCTCAGCGGTTCACGCTGTTGACACTTATGTCCTGCTATGGTCGGATTATCATGTTTCGTACGTTCTGGTGCGATCCCGGGAGAAACGATGCGTTGTCGGGCATTGCTGGTTGCGGGAATCGCCCTGGCCGGTTCATTCGGTCCTCCTGCGCATGCCGACCTGACCACGGACTCGTGGGTCACGACCAGCTACCAGCCGACGGCCGTGCCCCTCGACGCCGGTCACGAGGTCGTCGTCCTCTGCGACGCCTCGGCAGGATCGGCGGACCAGACCGCGATACCGCTCGCGACGTCCGTAGCGTGCTCTGTCAACGGCCAAGGCGCGAGCCGGGCGATGCCCGGTCGGGAGGCGTACGTCGTGGTATTCGCGACCGTCGACACGACGTACACCGTGTGCATCTCAGGTCAGTCCTCGATCGCGGATCCCGTCTCCAGCCAGACTGGATTCGTGAGCACGGGTCCGGCCTGCACGACCGAATACGTCTAGCCCGGATCTCGAAACGCTGGCGACCGCCGGCCGCGCGCGCCGACTCCACTCGACTGCATCGTTCCTACCGTCACTCTGTGAGGAGCCAGACCATGCGGATCCGCCGTGCCCCGGTGCTCGGGGCGTGCCTGGCCTTGTTCGCCTCGAATCCTCCCGCCCGAGCGACCGAGCCGTATATGACGACTAACTTCGATGCGTTCGTCTCATCCCTTCCGGGGGTTGGTGGCGGCGCGGTAGGGGTGGTCGTATGCAGCGCGTCGGTGCAGACCGACTCGTCGCAGACGCCACCCACGCAGGTCCCGCTCTACGTCGCGGCGACCTGCACTGTCAACGGTGTCAGCAAGTCTGTACTCGTCCCCGGGCCGCGAGCTTCTATCGTCATGAACGTCTTTTCTGAGCTACGGGTCGTCGACGCGTGCATGAGCGCGAACTCGGTGATCATGGATGCCGGGCCCGCTGGTCAACTCCTTCCACTCGAAGCGGTACCGCGCTGCGACCGATGGACGGTGTGAGCCGGGCTAGCGATCCCCGCCGCCGCCGGGTTGGTCGAACGCTTCGCGCGCTCGGGCGGCCCGGTGGCCAGCACGTCAACACGTCGGACACGCGGGTGGAGCTGTCGTACGACGTCGCGCGGTCGCCGTCGCTGTCGCCGTGCTGCGCGCGCGGGCGCCGAGCGGCTCGGCGGGCGGCTCGCGGGCGGCCGTTGCGCGCGGCGGTCGCGCCGTCGCCGCGGGTCCCCGCCGCCGACTGCCTGCCAGCACACCACGGCCTCCGTCACAGAACGAGGCGGGTTCCGGTCGAGACGAGGTCGATGTGCGCTCCTTCTATGCCATCGCCTAGAGCGACGTGGATGCCCTCGAGGCCTTCATTGAGTAGCGAGTTCACCGACCAGTCGACTGGATAGCTCGGGGAATTGGTGCCGATTGAGAACTCGACGAAGTTGGAGTCGTAGCTCCCGCCACTCAACGTGAGGATCTCCGGGCCGAGGTCAACCGAGCCGAACGTCAGGCTAACCAGGCGGTTGCCCGCTGCACACAGCAAACCCGGCGTCGCCCCAGCGCCTTCGATGATCGCGTTCGTCCGATCGTGCAGGTGATCCAGCTCTGGCGGCATCTTCTGGCTCTTGGCCGTCAACATCCCGTCGATGAGGAGCTCGCCCCGCAGACTGAAGTAGCGCGGGACGGCGTCGAAGTACTCCATCTCGACCTCGAAATACCGGGCGGCGCTGACCCAGTCGCCTGGGCGTAGCGTCAGATCGGTCTGCGCCGAAACCCGCAGGTCGCCTAGAAGGTGGCACGATAGCTCGAAGTCGACATCGGGTCGGCGGAACACCAACGGCGACGGGTGACGCGTCAGGATGTCGCTCCAATGGCGACTGCGAAGGACTGCGCGTTCGAAGTCGCATTCGAGCAGCATGTCAATGGTGTACCCGACCGCCCTCGGCGAGGGATCGAACGAACATATCGGAAGGACGAGCGAACGTGACCGTGCCAGCGCCTCGCGGACACTCCGCGAGCGCCATCGCATCGTCTCGAGGTCGCAGACGACAACCACGACGTTAACGGGCGGCGCATGCAGCACCTCGTCGATGCGGATCGTCTCGACGCCCCGGGAGCGGAGCGTGTCATGGGCCGCCTCGGAGTCGACCGCGAACACGGGAATGTGGCCGTCGAAGACGGGCCGCAAATTGTCGATCACACAGCTCTCTCAAAACTGACGTGTCTGACTACGTACGCAGAGCGTGCAGTCGAACCTGTGAGTGTCGCCGGGCCTTGACCGTGGATGGAAGGGTGCGGGCGGGTCATTGTCCGTAGGAGAGATAAGCAAAGATAGGAGCCGCCGTGGTCGAGTCGCGCATGAGGCGAGGCATCGAATGCGGGGCAACCGCATCATCGATTCGGCGCTGTGGTACCAGATTAAGGTCTACTGAGTCCGACGTGTCCGGGTCGAACAGTTGCGGCGCGCCTAGCGCTGCGGAAGCCATCGTATGCTCCCCCTAGGTTGGGCAGACGCTCGGCAACATACGACAAGCAGTCGAATAACGCAACGGATCTATGTCCTTCACGAAGGACGGGTTGCGGAGAGCCGCACGCACGAGGCGTTGATGGCCCAGGACGGCCGGTACGCCGAACTGTTCACGCTCCAGAGTTCGCAGTACCTCGACGAAGTCCCGCCCGAGCCCACGGCTCCCTGACAAGTCGAGGTTCCCGACGGTCCTGCCGGGCGACGGTTGCTCGTGCATCCTTACCCGCGTGGACGATCGACTGCGGATCACCGCCCGGCTGACGATCCCGGCCGTCGAGCTGGTCGAACGCTTCTCGCGCTCGGGCGGTCCCGGCGGCCAGCACGTCAACACCTCCGACACCCGGGTCGAGCTGTCGTTCGACGTGCTGCGGTCGCCCTCGTTGCCGGAGACGGTGCGGGCGCGGGCGGTGCAGCGGCTCGGCGGGCGGCTCGCCGACGGCGTGCTCACGGTGACCGCGTCGGACCGCCGCAGCCAGCGGCAGAACCGGGAGCTGGCGCGGGAACGGCTGGCGGAGACGCTG
>CBQZLL010000233.1:0-4880 GCA_967749945.1 uncultured Frankiaceae bacterium | reverse complement strand
AGGGCGTCGACCACGTCGTCCCCGTCGACATGTACCTGCCGGGCTGCCCGCCGCGTCCGGAGATGCTCATGGACGCGATCCTCAAGCTGCACGACAAGATTGGTCGCGAACACCTCGGCGACCACCGCGACCTCTCCGTCGGGACGGCCCGGTGAGTGGCGACACCTCAGGCATGCCGCGGTGGACGACGTCGCCGCGGCCGGCCGTCGAGCCGACGTCCGAGGAGGCGTACAGCCGGATCGCGGACCTCGTCACGGAACGCCTGCCCGACACCATCGAGCGCGCCGTACAGGACCGCGGCGAGCTGACGCTCTATGTCGCCCGCGACCGGTTGCTGGACGTGTTGGGCCTGCTGCGCGACCACCCGGACCTGCGGTTCGAGCTGCTGTCGTCGGTGTCCGGCGTCGACTACTTGGGCCACCCGGACAACGCCGACGACCGCCGGCTGCACGCGGTCTACCACCTGACGTCGCTGACGTACCGTCGCCGGATCCGCGTCGAGGTCGCGGTGACCGTCGACCACCCGCACGTGCCGAGCGCGTACGGCATCTACCCGACCGCCGACTGGCACGAACGCGAGACCTGGGACTTCTTCGGCATCGTCTTCGACGGCCACCCGGCGCTCACGCGCATCGAGATGCCGGACGACTGGGACGGTCACCCACAGCGCAAGGACTACCCGCTTGGCGGCATCCCGGTCGAGTACAAGGGCGCGCAGATCCCGCCGCCGGAAGACAGGCGGGTCTGGTGACCGACCTCTACGCGCCGCCGGGCAGCGACGAGACCGGTCGTGTCGTCACCGTCGGCGGCAACGACTGGGACGACGTCGTCGCCGCCAACGAGGAGGCCGGCGAGGACCGCCTCGTCATCAACATGGGCCCGCAGCATCCGTCGACGCACGGTGTGCTGCGCCTCGTGCTGGAGCTGGAAGGCGAGACCGTCACCGGCTGCCGCCCGGTCATCGGCTACCTGCACACCGGCATCGAGAAGACGACCGAGTACCGCAACTGGGTCCAGGGCGTGACGCTCGTCACGCGGATGGACTACCTGTCCAACATGTTCAACGAGACGGCGTACTGCCTCGCCGTCGAGAAGCTGCTCGGCGTCGAGGTCCCCGAACGCGCCACGACGATCCGCGTCCTGATGATGGAGCTGGAGCGCATCGGGTCGCACCTCGTCTGGCTCGCGACGACCGGCCTCGAGCTCGGCGCGTTGTCGATCATGCTGTACGGCTGGCGCGAGCGGGAGCTGATCCTCGACATCAAGGAGATGGTCAGCGGGCTGCGCATGAACAACGCGTACGTCCGTCCCGGCGGTCTCGCCATCGACCTCGCGCCCGGCACCGAGCAGAAGATCCGCGAGTTCATCGCGCTCATGCCCGGGCGGATCGACGAGTACGAGGACCTGCTCTCGGGGAATCCGGTCTGGCAGCAGCGCACCAAGGGCGTCGGCTACCTCGACACGACCGGGTGCCTCGCGCTCGGCGTGACCGGCCCGATCCTCCGCGCGTCCGGCCTCAACTGGGACCTGCGCAAGTCCGAGCCGTACTGCGGCTACGAGACGTACGACTTCGACGTGCCGTTGTCGACCGACGCGGACGTGTGGGCGCGCTACCAGCTCCGACTGCAGGAGATGCGCGAGTCGTTGAAGATCGTCGCGCAGACCCTCGACCGGCTGCGGCCCGGTCCGATCATGGTCGCCGACAAGAAGATCGCGTGGCCCGCGCAGCTCGCGCTCGGCGGCGACGGCCTCGGCAACTCCCTCGACCACGTGAAGCACATCATGGCGGACTCGATGGAGGCCCTGATCCACCACTTCAAGCTCGTTACCGAGGGCTTCCGGGTGCCCGCGGGACAGGTGTACGTCCCGGTCGAGTCGCCGCGCGGCGAGCTCGGCTACCACGTCGTCGCCGACGGCTCGAACAAGCCGTTCCGGGTGCACGTGCGCGACCCATCGTTCGTCAACCTGCAGGCGGTGCCCGCGCTCACCGAGGGCGGGCTCATCGCCGACGTCATCGCGGCCGTCGCGAGCATCGACCCGGTCATGGGCGGGGTCGACAGATGATCCCTGACACCGTCCGCGATGAGGCGCGGGCCATCGTCGCGCGCTACCCGAAGCAGCGGTCCGCCCTGCTGCCGATGCTGCACCTCGTGCAGTCGGTCGAGGGCTACGTCTCGCCGGACGGCGTCGCGCTCTGCGCCGAGGTGCTCGGCCTGACGAAGGCCGAGGTCGGCGCGGTCGCGACGTTCTACACGATGTACAAGCGGCACCCGTGCGGCGACTGGCTGGTCTCCGTCTGCACCAACCTCTCCTGCCAGCTTCGCGGCGGCCAGGAGATCTACGACGCGCTGTCCACGAAGCTCGGGCTGCACCACGACGAGACCGACGCCGCGGGCACGTTCACGCTGGAGCACGCGGAGTGCCTGGCGGCCTGCGACTTCGCGCCGGTCGTCACCGTCAACTACGAGTTCTACGACAAGCAGACGGTCGCGTCCGCCGGCGCGATCGTCGATGCGCTCGCCCGCGGCGACCGCCCGATGCCGACGCGCGGCGAGGCGCTCGTGACGTTCCGCGAGATCGAACGCCAGCTCGCCGGCATGGGCGCTGCTCGCGTCGTCCCGCCGGCGTCCGACGTCGACGAGCCGCACGACGTGACCGAGCACTTCGCGGACGCCGTCACGTCGCACGCCGGCCCGACCGAGCACGAGGAGGGTGACCACTGATGCCGTTGATCAGCGGGATCACCCGCCGCTGGGACGAGCACGAGTCGTGGACGATGGCGACGTACGAGCGCACCGACGGCTACGCCGCTCTCCGCAAGGCGCTGACCGGCCTGGAGCCCGACGAGATCGTGCAGATGGTCAAGGACTCGGGGCTGCGCGGCCGCGGCGGCGCGGGTTTCCCAACGGGCATGAAGTGGGGCTTCATCCCGCAGGGCGACGGCAAGCCACACTACGTCGTCGTCAACGCCGACGAGGGCGAGCCCGGCACCTGCAAGGACGCGCCGCTCATGATGGCCGACCCGCACTCGCTCATCGAGGGCATTGTCATCGCGTCGTACGCGATCCGCTGCAACCACGCGTTCATCTACCTGCGCGGCGAGCTCGTGCAGGCGGGACGCCGTCTGGAGCAGGCGATCCAGGAGGCGTACGACAAGGGCTACCTCGGCACCGACATCATGGGCACTGGCTTCGACTGCGAGCTGACGTTGCACCGCGGGGCTGGTGCGTACATCTGCGGCGAGGAGACGGCGCTGCTCGACTCGCTCGAGGGCTACCGCGGGCAGCCGCGGCTGCGACCGCCGTTCCCCGCGATCCACGGCCTCTACGGGTGCCCGACCGTCGTCAACAACGTCGAGACCATCGCGTCGGTGCCGTTCATCGTCGGGAACGGCGTCGACTGGTTCCGCCAGTGGGGCACCGAGAAGTCGCCCGGCCCGAAGATCTTCAGCGTCTCCGGACACGTCAACCGTCCTGGCAACTACGAGGTCCCGCTCGGAATCACCGCGCGCGAGCTCATCTACGACATCGCCGGCGGCATCCCGGGCGGTCGCGCGCTCAAGGCGTGGACGCCGGGCGGGTCGAGCACGCCGATGCTGACCGACGCGCACCTCGACACCCCGCTCGACTTCGAGGGTGTCGGTGCCGCCGGGTCGCTGCTCGGCACCGCGGCCGTCATGGTCATGGACGACACGACGTGCATGGTGAAGACCGTGCTGCGGCTCACCGAGTTCTACGCGCACGAGTCCTGCGGCAAGTGCACGCCGTGCCGCGAAGGTACCTACTGGATGGTGCAGGTGCTCGAACGCCTCGAACGCGGCGACGGTACCGAGACCGACCTGCAGACGCTGCTCGACACCTGCGACAACATCTTCGGCCGGTCGTTCTGCGCGCTCGGCGACGGCGCGACGTCGCCTGTCGTGTCGAGCATCCAGTACTTCCGCGACGAGTTCGTCGCGCACGTCGACGAGGGCGGCTGCCCGTTCGAGACCGAGGACGTACCGGTCGGAGTCGGCCTATGAGCCACCCCACGACGCCGCTCGCTCCGCTCACGCCGCCGCGGGGGCCCCGGCATGACTGACACCGTGACTCTGACAATTGACGGGACCCAGGTCACGGTCCCGAAGAACACCCTCGTCATCCGCGCCGCCGAACAGGTGGGCGTCGAGGTGCCACGGTTCTGCGACCATCCGTTGCTCGACCCGCTCGGCGCGTGCCGCCAGTGCCTCGTCGAGATCGAGGGCCAGAAGAAGCCGTTCACCGCGTGCACGACGACCGTCACCGAGGGCATGGTCGTCCGTACCCAGATGACGTCGGAGCTGGCGCGCAAGGGCCAGGAGGGCACCCTCGAGCTGCTGCTCATCAACCACCCGCTCGACTGCCCGATCTGCGACAAGGGCGGCGAGTGCCCGCTGCAGAACCAGACCCTCGCGAACGGTCCGGGCGAGACGCGCTTCGTCGACCGCAAGCGCACCTACCCGAAGCCCGTCGCGATCTCGTCGCAGGTCCTGCTCGACCGCGAGCGGTGCGTGCTCTGCGCGCGGTGCACGCGGTTCTCGCAGCAGATCGCGGGCGACCCGTTCATCGAGCTGTTCGAACGCGGTGCGCTGGAGCAGGTGGCGATCTACGAAGACGAGCCGTTCGCGTCGTACTTCTCGGGCAACACCGTGCAGATCTGCCCGGTCGGCGCGTTGACCGGGGCGTCGTACCGGTTCAGGGCGCGTCCTTTCGACCTGGTGTCGACGCCCGGCGCCTGCGAGCACTGCGCGAGCGGCTGCGCGCTGCGGGTCGACTCGCGGCGCAACGTCGTCCTCCGCCGTCTGGCCGGCGACGACCCGGACGTCAACGAGGAGTGGAACTGCGACAAGGGCCGGTGGGCGT